>NZ_RJPX01000003.1:0-87927 GCF_003944325.1 Streptococcus mitis
CTGTCTTTAAAACCTTTTTCAAGGACAAAGAAAAAATCGTCAATGCCCTTCAGTTACCCTATTCCAACGCCAAATTGGAAGCGACCAATAATCTCATCAAACTTATCAAACGAAATGCCTTTGGTTTTCGGAACTTCGAAAACTTCAAAAAACGGATTTTTATTGCTCTGAATATCAAAAAAGAAAGGACTAAATCTGTCCTTTCTCGAGCTTAGCTTTTCTTCAACCCACTACAGTTGACAAAGAGCCATATAATTGACAAATAACCAAAATCTCCTAGCAATCAATGGACTACTAGGAGAGTTTTTTTAAGGAATTCTATATAAGCTATAAAATCAAATACAGATTTTACTAAAAGATTAGATTAACTTATATATAAATTATGCTTCTTCATCTTCTTTACGACGACGGCCTGCAAGACCAAGACCAAGTATTGCACTTGCTGCAGCTGCTACCATAGCTACTGTAGAGTCTGCTGTACCAGTATTTGGAAGTTGTCGATCTTTATTTATTGTAGTTTCAGATACTGGAGTTCCATCTGACATTTCATTAGCACTGCCGTTCTTATGTGGCTGAGCTGGCATTTCTTCTGAAATACCATTCACACTACCTGTATAGGCTGGGACTTCTGCTGTTGGTGGCGTAACTACCTTGCCGTCACCAGCTGTACTGCTTGTGCCTACTGGTTCTGTATAAGCTGGGACTTCTACAGTTGGTGGTGTAATACCGTTGCCTGCGTTATTCGTACTGCTTGTACCTACTGGATTTACTGCTTCAATTGCTTTAACTCCTGTAGTTTGAGCGGCACCTACACCATCTTGATCTTTCGCTTCATTGATAGCTTTTACAGCNGCGATTGCAGCTTTCGCTACTTCAGCTTTCGCTGCTGCTTTTTCATCGTCTGACAATTTAGCATTCTTATCAATTGAGGCAATCTTAGCTTCTGACGCTGTTTGGATTGCTTCTAGGGCTTTCTCTTTACCTACTGAAGTTACTGCTTCAATTGCTTTAACTCCTGTAGTTTGAGCGGCACCTACACCATCTTGATCTTTCGCTTCATTGATAGCTTTTACAGCTGCGATAGCTGCTTTCGCTACTTCGGCTTTCGCTGCTGCTTTTTCATCGTCTGACAATTTAGCGTTCTTATCAATTGAGGCAATCTTAGCTTCTGACGCTGTTTGGATTGCTTCTAGGGCTTTCTCTTTACCTACTGAAGTTACTGCTTCAATTGCTTTAACTCCTGTAGTTTGAGCGGCACCTACACCATCTTGATCTTTCGCTTCATTGATAGCTTTTACAGCTGCGATTGCAGCTTTCGCTACTTCAGCTTTCGCTGCNGCTTTTTCATCGTCTGACAATTTAGCGTTCTTATCAATTGAGGCAATCTTAGCTTCTGACACTGTTTGGATTGCTTCTAGGGCTTTCTCTTTACCTACTGGAGTTACTGCGTTAATTGCTGTTGTTCCTGTAGTTTGAGCGGCACCTACACCATCTTGATCTTTCGATTCATTGATAGCTTTTACAGCTGCGATTGCAGCTTTCGCTACTTCAGCTTTCGCTGCTGCTTTTTCATCGTCTGACAATTTAGCATTCTTATCAATTGAGGCAATCTTAGCTTCTGACGCTGTTTGGATTGCTTCTAGGGCTTTCTCTTTACCTACTGAAGTTACTGCTTCAATTGCTTTAACTCCTGTAGTTTGAGCGGCACCTACACCATCTTGATCTTTCGATTCATTGATAGCTTTTACAGCTGCGATTGCAGCTTTCGCTACTTCAGCTTTCGCTGCTGCTTTTTCATCGTCTGACAATTTAGCATTCTTATCAATTGAGGCAATCTTAGCTTCTGACGCTGTTTGGATTGCTTCTAGGGCTTTCTCTTTACCTACTGGAGTTACTGCGTTAATTGCTGTTGTTCCTGTAGTTTGAGCGGCACCTACACCATCTTGATCTTTCGNTTCATTGATAGCTTTTACAGCTGCGATTGCAGCTTTCGCTACTTCAGCTTTCGCTGCGGCTTTTTCATCGTCTGACAATTTAGCATTCTTATCAATTGAGGCAATCTTAGCTTCTGACGCTGTTTGGATTGCTTCTAGGGCTTTCTCTTTACCTACTGAAGTTACTGCTTCAATTGCTTTAACTCCTGTAGTTTGAGCGGCACCTACACCATCTTGATCTTTCGATTCATTGATAGCTTTTACAGCTGCGATGGCAGCTTTCGCTACTTCAGCTTTCGCTGCTGCTTTTTCATCGTCTGACAATTTAGCATTCTTATCAATTGAGGCAATCTTAGCTTCTGACGCTGTTTGGATTGCTTCTAGGGCTTTCTCTTTACCTACTGGAGTTACTGCGTTAATTGCTGTTGTTCCTGTAGTTTGAGCACCGTCTACTCCATCTTGATCTTTCGCTTCATTGATAGCATTTACAGCTGCGATGGCAGCTTTCGCTACTTCGACTTTCGCTGCTGCTTTTTCATCGTCTGACAATTTAGCGTTCTTATCAATTGAGGCAATCTTAGCTTCTGACGCTGTTTGGATTGCTTCTAGGGCTTTCTCTTTACCTACTGGAGTTACTGCGTTAATTGCTGTTGTTCCTGTAGTTTGAGCACCGTCTACTCCATCTTGATCTTTCGCTTCATTGATAGCATTTATGGCTGCGATGGCGGCTTTCTTAGCTTCTTCTTTCGCTGCTGCTTTTTCTGCATCTGAAAGTTTGTCGTTAGCTTCGATTGCTTTTTCTTTTTCTACTAATGTTGCATCTACTTCTGCTTTGGCTGCTTCTTTGTTTGTTGGTTGCCCATCTAATGCTGCTTTTGCTTCGTCTACTGCTTTTTTAGCTGCGTCTACTTCTGCTTGCGTTGCATTTTCTTTTGCTAACACTGGTGCTGCATCTGCTACTGCTTTGTCATATGCTGCTTTTTTAGCTGCTTCTGCATTGTAGTATGCTGGTGTTGCTTTTGTTGATGTTGCATCTGCGTTTGCTGCATTTGTTAATGCTTCTTTGTTTGTTGGTTGCCCATCTAATGCTGCTTTTGCTTCGTCTACTGCTTTTTTAGCTGCGTCTACTTCTGCTTGCGTTGCATTTTCTTTTGCTAACACTGGTGCTGCATCTGCTACTGCTTTGTCATATGCTGCTTTTTTAGCTGCTTCTGCATTGTAGTATGCTGGTGTTGCTTTTGTTGATGTTGCATCTGCGTTTGCTGCATTTGTTAATGCTNCTTTGTCAGCTTTTAACTCTTGTCTTTTTTGTAAAGTAGTACCTAATAATTCTTTATATTTATCAGTTGTTGTTAAATCGGCTGCCTCTACAAGTGTTTTCACTTTTGCCAACTCAGCATCATAAGCTGCTATAGAGTCTGTAGTCATTCCTTTTTCGTCTTCAACAACTGTTTCTTTCAATTTAGCATAAATTTTAGTTAAAAGATCTTTCGCTGTAACATTTGTATTTTGTGAAATATTAAAACCGACCCCTGTTAATGGTAAAGCGTATTGCTCAAATCTTGAGTGATAATCCATTCCTAAATATCTATCATTTGCCGCACTAATCCTTACCTTATACTCTGTAGTTCCTTCTGGCAACTCTATTTCTTTACTAGTAAATCTTCCTCCTGTAGCATAAGGTTTGTAATTATCTTTAGATAATGTCTCTAATGCTGCTGCTTTGTTTTCTTCTGTAGTACCAGCTACATTTACACTCTGCTTGGCTGCTGTACTTGTTTTCGCTGCTACAACAGTTTTCTCTGTATCTGAGGAATTACTTGCTTTTTTAGGATCGAATTCTGCTGTATAAACTTTTGTCTCTACACCATTAATCACACTAAAGACTTCTACTTTATAATTAGCAACCGTAACATCCGAACCAGATTCTGCTATTCCACTAAATCCTGTTTTAAAATCTACTGTTACTTTTCCAGGTGTTTTTGTATCATAGACTTTAAATGTTTTCTCTACACCTTTATACCCTTTAACTCCTATCGCGACAACACCACCTCTTGAATCTTTTTGACTGTCTTCATAAGGTCGATCTTCATATGATGCCTTGTTTCGTGTAGCTTGCGTCCTAACTTCTGATAGGAATAACATATACTTACTATTTCTATCAATAGACTGTTCACCTATCCAAGCCGTTCTACTCGGCCCTACAGTATTAATTGTCTCTATAGGAAGGACTCCTTTATCTGTTGCTCTTGCAACAACAAATTTTCCAGCACTTCCATCAGCTTGATTTACAGCTTTCCAACCACCAAATTCAGTAATTTCTTTTACTTTTCCCGCTTCAACTCCAGTTGTTGCACCTACTCCATCCATATTATTAATTTTTGTATTATTTTGGATAGCGCTTGGTAATTGTTCTAGTTTTTCTTTTAATTCATCTAGTCCTGCATTGGCTTGTGGCGCTATGTATACTTGATTCGCCGCCTCATCACTTGTAGTATCCGTTGTTGAGCTAGGCTCTGCAGCACGTCTACTACGGTTTTTAGGCTTATTTCCTTCCGAAGATGCCGTTGCTACTTCGATTGCTTTCTTAGCTTCGTCTTTCGCTGCTGCTTTTTCTGCATCTGAAAGTTTGTCGTTAGCTTCGATTACTTTTTCTTTTTCTGCTTCTGTTAATTCTTTCTTATCTAGAGTCTCCACCTTCTGAGGTGCTGATTCTGTAGAAGGACTATTTTCAACTGTTGAAGGTTGAGTATTTGTCTCTACTGTTGCAGCAGGACTAGTGGCTACTGTGTTCCCTTCGTAGGTCCCATTCTGGACATTCTGATCTTTAGGTTGCGGTGCTTGAGTCTCCCCATTAGTTGAAGCCACACTCTGCTCTGCAGCAGATACTGCCCCATTTCCTAAAAACATGAACAATGCAGCTACTGCGACACTAGCTGCACCAAAGCTGACCTTACGAATAGAAAAACGTAATTGCTTTTCACGATCGTGTTTACCTTTATGAAACATCTAATTTCCTCCAAAATAAATATTTTTTCATAATCTATAGTACACTTTTTCTCTAATTAATTCAATAGTCCTGTTTCATATTTTTTGACCTACTTATAATTTTATACGCAATATAAATATAAAAGAATATAAAGGTAGTTTTATTCTATAAATAGAGTAAATTTTGGAATAAAAATTATATAGTCAGAAATATTACGTTTTTATAACATTTGGCATTTTTAAAAGAGTCTGGGACAAAAGTATAACCTTAAATATAAAAAGCGAACAAAAGGAGTTATCTGACATTCAGTATTCGGTCTTATTCGCTTTTTATCTAATCTATTGATTTTTAAAATTTATAATAAATAATTCCTAAAATCAAGATCTTTTTGTCCCAGACTCTTCATAACATATTTACTTGATTTTCTTAGCTAGCATAGTCGCAAAGCGTAATTGAATACGATTGCCATTCTCATCACGACGGTGAAGATGACCCGGATTTTCATTGTACTTGACCAATTCCCAGTCCTTGTAATAGTCTGCCAATTCTCCCTCTTTAAATGTGAATGGGAAGTTCACTGAGCAAGGATAATCCTCCGTGTCCATGGCACAGACGATAAGATTGTAGCCACCAATGGTGGTTTGCTCCTGCATATTTTTGATAATTTCAGGAATGCGGTCCGCTTGTAGAAACATCAGCACCACCGTCGATACGATAAAATCATATTCTTGTCCAATGCTGGCTGAATTGATATCGTAAAGACCAACAGGCATATCCAAATCTTCCTGCTCCACAATGCTTTGCAAGATTTCAAGGGCCAGTTCATTTTGATCCACAGCTGTCACATCAAAACCTTGCTGGGCCAAAAAGAGGGAATTACGACCCTGTCCACAGCCCAAATCCAAGGCTTTCCCTGGTTTTACCGTCTGCATAGCCTCTAAGACTTCTGAATGAACAGGATTGGTATTGTATTTCTTAGGGAAATAGTCCTCAGGTTTACAATAAAATTCCAAATACCATTCCACATCATCTGTGGCAGCTTCTACTCGGTGCCATGCTTGAGGTTGCGCCATTGGGTTGTCGGCCCCTGCTTCAAAGAGGTGCTCAGCTAGAACTTCACCATCCTCTGTCAACTCAATAAACTTGAGGGCTCCTTTTACAACTGTAATCTTGCCCCAAGTCCCGACCTTGGTATTGTGCTTTTGCTGAACAGCTTCAGGCATAGTTTCTTTATTCCACAAGGGCATGCGTTTATAGGCAACTAATTTTTCCATTTTCAATTCCTCTTTTTATCGCTGATTAACAGCTTTCATAACACGCGCGATGTCGCGATTTTGCTCACGTCGCTTGATTGACTCTCGTTTGTCGTAGTCATGCTTCCCTTTAGCTAGGCCTAAAAGGAGCTTGGCATAGCCATCTTTGATATAGACCTTAAGGGGAACAAGGGTCATTCCTGTCCCTTTAGTCTCTTGTTCTAATTTTTGGATTTGTTTCTTATGGAGCAGGAGTTTACGACGACGTTCTGGTTCCTGGTTCCAGATATTGCCCTCTTCGTAAGGAGCGATATGAACATTGCTCAACCAGACCTCCCCATTTTTCACTTGGGCAAAGCCATCCTTGAGATTGATTCGAGCAGCTCGTACACTCTTGATTTCAGTTCCAGTCAGGACCATTCCTGCCTCTAGCGTATCTACGATTGTATAGTCGTGGCGTGCCTTTTTATTTTGTGCGACGACCTTTCCCTCGCCCTTTGCCATGCTTGGCTCCTTTCTTAGCTACTTCTTTATAAAAAGGTTTCTTTCCTTTTTTCTTCTTGTCTTTTTGTGAATGCTTGCGCTTATCATTTGAACGTCCTGATTTTCTCTTATCTTCCTTCTTATCTGAACGACGACTGGAACCACGACCTCTGTCACTACGACTAGACTGTTTCAAGCCTTTTTCGATCACATCAAATTCACTTGGAATATAAGAAAAGTCAATTTCACCCGTCATCTTATCAGCTCTTTCAACCCGAATGCGAATCTGCTGACCTACACGGAAGGTTGTTCCTGATTTCTCTCCACGAAGGGTCAAATCACGTTCATTGAAATGGTAAAATTCAGGTAGATTTGTGATGTGAATCAAGCCTTCAACCGTGTTTGGCAATTCAACAAAGATACCAAATTTAACGATGCTGGATACAACTGCATCATACTCTTCGCCCACGTATTCTTCCATGTACTCAGCCTTTTTCATAGCTTCGACTTCACGCTCAGCTTCTATGGCACGACGCTCACGGTTGGAAGACTGGGTCGCAATCTCTGGAATCACTTGCTCAAAATGCTCTGCTATTTCCTTAGAACGGCCGTAATTCCGAATCATACGGTGAACAAGAAGGTCTGGATAACGGCGAATCGGACTAGTAAAGTGAGTATAATAATCAGCCGCTAGTCCATAGTGGCCGTGATTGTGCTCCGAATAGCGAGCCTGCTGCATGGAGCGAAGAAGCATCATGGACAATACATCCGCATAAGGTTCTCCCTCAACAGTACGCATGATGTCTTGAAGCACCTCCTGGCCAATCTCACTGGCAGTTCCATAAATGCGCAAGCCAAAACTCGAAGCATAATCAATAAACTTCTGAACTTTTTCAGCCTTTGGTTCCTCATGGATACGATAAATAAAAGGTAGCTCCAACTTGCTAAAGTGCTCGGCAACTGTTTCATTGGCCATCAGCATAAAGGACTCAATCATGCGCTCGGCAACACCACGCTGACGAAGAACGATATCAACAGGCTTACCTTGTTTATCCACTAAAATCTTAGCTTCATTGGTATCAAAATTGAGGGCTCCACGTTTCACACGCATGTTTTCTAAAGTTTCATGAAGCTTGGCCATAAGTTCTATACTAGGAACAATTTTCTGATACTCTTGTCTCTTTTCCTCGTCGCCAGCTAGGATATCATTAACATCACTGTAGGTCATCCTGAAGCTAGTCTTGATAACCGTTTGTGTAATAGTGTAATTAACCACACGACCATGTTTATCAATCTCCATAATAGCAGACTGGATCAGGCGGTCAACTTGAGGATTGAGGGAACAAATTCCATTAGACAGTCGTTCTGGAAGCATTGGAACCACTCGGTCTGTTACATAGACTGAAGTCGCGCGGCTAAGGGCTTCCTTGTCAAGGGCAGAACCCTCGGTCACATAGTAGGAAACATCCGCAATGTGAACTCCGAGTTCGATATTTCCATTTTTCAAAGACTTGATGTGAACTGCGTCGTCCAAGTCCTTAGCATCAGCACCGTCAATGGTAAAAGTAATCTCATCTCTCAAGTCCAGACGACCTTCCATATCCTTTTGAGACGGAACATCAGGCACACTTTCTGCTTCCTTGACAACAGCCTCTGGAAACTCAGATACAATGTCCATAGACTCCAAAACCTCAAGGACATCAATTCCGACATCTGTTGAGTGTCCCACCACATCGAGGACACTAGCGACAAAGAAATCATGTTTCTTGCTTGGGTATTTGTCAATAAAGACCTTGAGAACTTCTGTTCCCTCGAGTTTAAGGGCTGGTTTCTTCACATAAATCGGTTGACTTATTTTCTGATTCTTTGAACGGATGTAGCCAGCATACTTGGGCTTTTCCTGATCTAGAACGATTTGACCGACAACAGTTGTCAAACTATGTTCTAGAATATCGATAATTTTGGCTTCTGCTGCTGTTCCCCTATTGCGGTCAGCGACTTTCTTAATCACGACCTCAACGGTATCGCCATCAATAGCATAGTTGACATCGTTTTTCCCTACAAAAAGGTCATCCTCCTCGCCTTCTAGACTAACAAAACCAAAGCCATTTTTATGGGCATGAAAAATCCCCTTGAGAGTAATCTCATGTTTTTTCTTGACTTCTAATGTCAGACTCCCATCTTCTTCAAAGCGAATCTGGTGCTTCCTTTCCATTAGGGACAAGATTTTAATCAACTCACGAAAATCCTTGGACCCGTCTTTTCCCAAAGCCTGAGCCAAGTCATTGACAGTCACCTTTCCCTTGTCTTGCAAATATTCTTTTATTCTATCTTTCATATTTTCTTTCTAGATTTTTTAATTTTCTTTTACTGTAAAACCTTCTAAAATATCTTTTAAAAATAAAAAGAGGCAAAGACCTAGTCCTGCCCATTATTTTCTTATCTACTTGATAATACCGTCAATGCTAAGGCAATGGCTAGCCAGAAAAAGACTAAAATCCCAGTCAAACGCTGCATTACAGCTTCAAAACCGCGAGCTTTACTGCGTTCAAACAAATCACCTGAGCTGGCATCAAATACATTGCTGGATTGGTTTTTGGTTGGTTGCATGAAAATCGCAATCACAATCACAACAGATAATACTAATAAAATGGTTAATAATAGGTTATACATATCAAACTCCTTAAAATCCCTATTATTTTACCATAAAATCTACTTAGATTCAAGATGTAGGGTTACTTTTCTTTCCTTGGGACAATACTTTAAAACCTCAATCTTGTCTGGATGGGTTTTGGAATTTTTACTGGTTAGGTAATTGATGCTGCCACAAGAGGAGCATTTGAGATTAATTTTTACTCGCACTAGATTTCCTTTACTTTTAATAATGTTCGAAATTGAAGAAGGTTAAAGAGACAACTAAAGGCAACACAAAGGCTTGTCGCATAAAAGACTGCATGGTAGCCAAATTGACCTGCTACTGCAGAACCAGCCATAGGCCCAACGACACCTCCCAGATAAAAAAATACCTGATTGAAGGCAAAGACCCTTGAAATACCAGCTTTGGGAGTCATCTTGCTGAGAAGGGCATTAACTCCGGGAATCAAGGCACCGGTTCCCAATCCAAAGAGGAAACGATAAAGTCCTAGTTGAAGGGGGCTAGAGGCATTGGCACAGAGGAGATAGATGATGACTGAATAAAACTGGGCTACAACCAAGAGGCGATGGTTGCCCACCTTGTCACCTAGCTTTCCCATGACTCCTGCACTCATCATACTGGAAAAGCCCATACTGGATACAATCAAACCAGAGACAAAAAGAAGATTCTCTGTCTGCCCTAAGTCGCGTACATACAGAGCTAAGATATGTCCGATTGATTGAGCTGAAAATTGGATGACAAAACTGGTCAGAAAGAGGTTGACCAAGAGATAGGGATATTTAACTGATGTAAACAATTCCTTTGTCGGGATGGCCTTTTCCTTGGCTACTGGTTGAAAATCTTCCTTGATAAAGCAAATAGTCAAAACAGCAGCTAAGAATAGAAAACTACCAACCAGTAAGAAAACAGTACGAATGCCAAATAATTCTGCGATAAAGCCCCCGATAAAGGGACCAGTTAGAGTACCTGCAACTACGCCTGTAGACAAAGTACCTAAGGCAGAGCCTGATTTCTCCTTGGGAACCTGACTGGCTATCAGGGCCGTTGCATTAGGAACAAATCCTGCAAATACACCGTTTAATAAACGAAGAAAGATTAACCAATAGATATTTGGGACAAAAGCCAAACCTCCCATAGTAATAGTCATGGCAAGACCTGCCCGAATCATCATGGGTTTTCGTCCGTATTTGTCAGCAAGGATTCCCCAGATAGGAGAGAAGAGCGCCGCGGAAATAGCAGAGACAGAAATTGCTAAACCTGCATAAAAAGCGACTTGCTCACTCCCTACGCCTAGATTTTCCACAAAGATGGGCATAAAGGGCACTACCAAAGAAATACTGGCTCCAGTCAGAAAATTACCAAACCAGGCAATGCGCAGATTATCCTTCCAGTTAATCTCTGTCATCTTGCCTACCTCCCTCAAGAAGGGAGACCACCTGAGTAAGAAGCTGGTCCTGATTTCCATTGTTGTCTAGAACATGGCTAGCCAAATCTTTCTTTTTCTCTAAATGCCACTGGGCTGCCAGACGAGATTCAGCTCCATCCTTGGATAGATGATTCCTTTTCATTAAACGTTCTACTTGGATATCACGGTCCACATAGACCAACCACGTCTCATCAAACCAAGCGACATAGTCCTGCTCAAAAAGCAGGGGAATATCCATGAAAAAAATCTCTTCTGTCTGAGCCAATTGGTCTCTTAATGTAGCTAGTTCCTCACGGATAATCTCTCCTTGGATTTGCTTAGACCATTCTCGTTCTTCAGGATTTGAAAAGATAAGACTAGCTAGGAGAGGGCGATTGAGTTCTCCGTTTTCAAGGATGATTTCTTGCCCAAAGTGCTGGACTAGAGCCTTAAACAGACGACCACCAGGTTTCTGTAGTTGGTGGACGACTGCGTCGGCATCCACCACTTGAAAGCCTTGCTTTCTTAGAAAATTTGTCACGGTTGACTTACCAGAGGCAATTCCCCCAGTGATTCCAATGATTTTTCCCATCAATTCCTCCTTTGGCACTGAGGACAAAAGTGAGTGCCTCGTCCGCCTAGTTGGATTTTCTCAATGATGGTGCCACAGCGTACACATTCTTGACCAGCCTTGTCATAGACTTGATGAAAATCCTGCATGGTTCCGTCTTCCCCAAAGGCATTGGTATAGGTCCGAATGGTGGAACCGCCCTTTTCAACTGCCTGTCCCAAAACAGCAATTGTCTGGTCATGAATAGCTGACGCTTCTTCTGCCGTCAAAGTCTGGGAAGGTCTTGCTGGATGAATCTGAGCTCGCCAGAGAACCTCATCTACATAGATATTGCCAAGGCCAGCAACCAAGGTCTGGTCTAGGAGATGGGATTTGATAGGCTTTTTGGACTTAGCTAGGGCAGCTTGAAAGACCTGCACATCAAAGTCTTGCTCGCTTGGTTCAGGACCTATTTTTTTAGAAATAAAATAGGTGTCCAAAAGGTCAGGAGACAAGAGTTCCATAGTACCAAACTTGCGTACATCCTCATAAACAAGCGTTCCACCGTCCTCAAACTGAAAGAAAACATGGGCATGCTTGCGTTCAGGTACTTGGTCTGGATAGTAAAAATACTTGCCCTCCATCCGCAGATGGGAAATCAAGACCTTGTCTGTCAGATAGAAAAGCAAATATTTGCCATGACGTCCCATTGACCCAACAACTTGACCAGGCACTTCCTTTCGAAACTCGTCCAAATCCGTCTTAATCATCTTGGGATAGCGAATTTCTACACTCGAAATCTTCTTTCCCAAAATCAATTTTTCCAAGCCACGTCGAACGGTTTCAACCTCAGGTAATTCAGGCATAAGTCCTCCTTCTGTAAAAACAAGAAGCAGGCATGAGCCCACCTCTACTTAGTATTCTTTTTCATTATAGCCAAAGTCAGCTAAATCTAGCTTTTTATCGCGCCAGTTTTTCTTGACCTTGACCCAGGTTTCTAGGAAGACCTTGTCTCCTAGCATGAGTTCAATATCACGACGGGCCATACTACCAATTTTCTTAAGCATAGCACCACCTTTACCAATGATAATCCCTTTTTGGCTATCTCGCTCGACCATGATGGTTGCACGGATGTGCACCTTGTCTGTCTCTTCGTCTCGTTTCATAGAGTCAACCACTACGGCAACTGAGTGCGGAATTTCTTCACGAGTTAGGTGCAAGACTTTCTCGCGAACCATTTCTGAAACCAAGAAACGCTCTGGATGGTCTGTGATTTGATCAGCTGGGAAATACTGGAAACCTTCGTCCAGATTTTCACTCAAAATATCCACTAGACGAGACACATTATTTCCCTGAAGGGCTGAGATTGGAACGATTTCCTTGAAGTCCATTTGATTACGGAAGTCATCAATCTGAGACAAAAGCTGGTCTGGGTGAACCTTATCGATCTTATTCACCACCAAAATCACAGGAACCTTGGCAGCCTTGAGACGTTCAATAATCATGTCGTCTCCCTTACCACGCGCCTCATCCGCAGGTACCATAAATAGAACTGTATCCACTTCACGAAGGGTGCTGTAGGCAGACTCAACCATGAAATCTCCAAGAGCCGTCTTAGGCTTGTGAATTCCTGGTGTATCGATAAAGACAATCTGCTCCTTATCGGTCGTATAAATTCCCATGATTTTATTGCGCGTTGTCTGCGCCTTGTCACTCATGATGGCAATCTTTTGCCCCATAACGTGATTTAAAAAAGTTGACTTCCCAACATTGGGACGTCCTAAAATGGCTACAAAGCCTGATTTAAAAGTCATAATTTCCTCTTACTGTTTAAAATAATAAATCCCAGATTCGTGGGAGAAAAATCAATGCGCCTGTTAAGGCGGCGAAAAGAGAGACCACTAATACCGCTCCAGCTGCCATATCCTTAGCATTTTTAGCCAGCATGGAAAAGTGATAGTGACTGGCCAAATCCACCACATTTTCAATAGCAGAATTGATAATTTCAAAAGCTACTACCAAGAAAATGCTCAATAGGAGAAAGAGCCATTCGATTCGTGACACCTGAAAAACAAAACCTGCAAGAATGACTACAAGAGCCGTCACTGCATGTTTTCGCATATTGCGTTCTTCCTTGATGGCAGTAAAAATTCCTGTGAGAGCAAATTCTAAACTGGATATCAGGTCACGATTTTTCCATTTTCGTTTATTGTCTTGTGAGTCCATAGGCTGTCAAAATTTCTTCTTGTAAACCGAACATCTCCGCTTCTTCTTCTGGAGTGTAGTGATCATAGCCGTTGATATGTAAAAAGCCGTGTACTGCCAAGAAGCCCATCTCACGCTCAAAGCTATGACCGTATTCCTCGGCCTGCTCATGTGCCTTATCAATAGAGATGAAAAGTTCCCCAATATAGGCATCAAACTCAGACATCATCTCTGCCAATTCTGGATTTTCAAGTAAATCCTCTTCGTCAAAGGCAATTTCCAACTCTGGTTTATATTCAAGGCTGATAACATCTGTCGGACGGTCCGTGTCACGGTACTCCAGATTGAGTTCATGGCTACGCTCGTTGGTCACAAAAGTGACTGCCATCTCCTTGTCTTCTTTGCCTAATTTTTGGGCTGCAAATTCCAAAATTTCTTGGGTTTGCTGCAGCATTTCTTTTGAAACTTGACCAGTTTCATCTACCATTTCAATATACATGTGCTTCTCGTTTCTCTTTACTTGGATTTATTATACCACATTTCCATGATTTTATTCTACCTTTTTGATATAATACTATGGAATACAATCACAAGGAGAGAACGATGTCATTTGACGGATTTTTTTTACACCACATGGTTGAGGAATTGCAAAAAGAGTTAGTGAACGGTCGCATTCAGAAAATCAATCAGCCTTTTGAACAAGAGTTGGTCTTGCAAATCCGCAGCAATCGCCAAAGCCATCGCCTGCTCCTTTCTGCCCATCCAGTTTTTGGTCGCATTCAGCTGACCCAAACGACTTTTGAAAATCCAGCTCAACCTTCCACCTTTATCATGGTTTTGAGAAAATATTTGCAGGGTGCCCTGATTGAGTCGATCGAGCAAGTGGAAAATGACCGCATTGTGGAGATTACAGTTTCCAATAAAAACGAGATTGGAGACCATATTCAGGCTACCTTGATTATCGAAATCATGGGGAAACACAGTAATATTCTACTGGTTGATAAAAGTAGCCACAAAATCCTCGAAGTTATCAAACATGTTGGCTTTTCACAAAATAGCTACCGTACCTTGCTTCCTGGATCGACCTATATCGCTCCGCCAAGTACGGAATCACTCAACCCTTTCACCATCAAGGACGAGAAGCTCTTTGAAATCCTACAAACACAGGAAACAACTGCTAAAAACCTTCAAAGCCTCTTTCAAGGTCTGGGACGCGATACGGCAAATGAATTGGAAAACATTCTGATTAGTGATAAACTTTCCACTTTCCGAAACTTTTTCAACCCAGAAACCAAGCCATGCTTGACAGAGACTTCCTTCAGCCCAGTTCCTTTTGCAAATCAGGTGGGAGAGCCTTTTGCCAGTCTTTCTGATTTGTTGGACACCTACTATAAGGATAAGGCTGAGCGAGACCGTGTCAAACAGCAAGCCAGTGAACTCATTCGTCGTGTTGAAAATGAACTTCAGAAAAACCGCCACAAGCTGAAAAAACAAGAAAAAGAGTTACTAGCGACAGACAATGCTGAAGAATTTCGCCAAAAAGGGGAATTGCTAACAACCTTCCTCCATCAAGTGCCTAACGACCAAGACCAGGTTATCCTAGACAACTACTATACCAACCTACCTATCACGATTGCGCTTGATAAGGCCTTGACTCCCAATCAAAATGCCCAACGCTATTTTAAACGGTATCAGAAACTAAAAGAAGCTGTCAAATACTTGACTGATCTGATTGAGGAAACCAAGGCAACCATTCTCTATCTTGAAAGTGTGGAAACCGTCCTCAACCAAGTTGGACTGGAAGAAATCGCTGAAATCCGTGAAGAATTGATTCAAACAGGTTTTATCCGCAGAAGACAACGGGAGAAAATCCAGAAGCGCAAAAAGCCAGAACAATATCTAGCAAGCGATGGCAAGACCATCATCTATGTCGGACGCAATAACCTGCAAAATGAGGAATTGACCTTTAAAATGGCCCGCAAGGAGGAACTTTGGTTCCATGCCAAGGACATTCCTGGAAGCCATGTTGTCATCTCAGGCAATCTTGACCCATCTGATGAAGTCAAGACAGACGCGGCAGAACTAGCCGCCTACTTCTCTCAAGGTCGCCTGTCAAATCTGGTCCAGGTAGATATGATTGAAGTCAAGAAACTCAACAAACCAACTGGTGGAAAACCCGGCTTTGTCACCTACACAGGACAAAAGACCCTCCGTGTCACACCAGACCCAGAAAAAATCGCATCCATGAAAAAATCCTGATTCGACTTGAAATCAGGATTTTTAGCTTATACTCTTCGAAAATCAAATTCAAACCACGTCAACGTCACCTTGCCGTATATATGTGACTGACTTCGTCAGTCTTATCTACAACCTCAAAACACTGTTTTGAGCAACCTGCGGCTAGTTTCCCAGTTTGCTCTTTAATTTTCATTGAGTATTATACACAAATCATATCCAATTATAGGACTAATCTTTGCCACCTAGTTTCTCATTGATTTTCATCATCACACTAGCAATTTTTTCGCCCCAATAAGGGTCTGAGGCATATTCAACATTCATACCAGACGCCTTGTTTCCAAGGAAAGTTCTGCCCCTATCGATATAATTTTCCTTAATCCACTTTGTTGCACCTAAAATTCCCTTATCCACATCATCAAATGTCTTGGCAGAAAGGTAAGGGGTCGTATCATAGGCTGTAATTCCAAAGAAATTATTCTTATCTTTGGCAATATTGCTACGTCCCCAATCACTTTCTAAGGCACTATGGGCAAGGAGGTAAAGGGCATTGATATGGTAATGTTCTTCGGCTTCCTTAAAGGTAGCTCCCTTATTTTCCAAGAGGCTATTGTCAATATTTAACAGACTAAATACCTTATCCAAGTCTTCAGCACTATAGTTTGTAGCCTCTGTTAAATCTTTGAAAAGGAAGGGATTCTCAAGCTTAAAACCATCAAAATGCAGTCCATCTGCCGAATAATATTTCTTGCCTACTTCCATATCAGAAAGATGAGAAGCTACTGGGATACTAGCATTCTGAGCCACATAGTGATAAAAACGATGCCCATCACTCTCATAATAAGGGATAAAATCCTTACTAGCATCTAGCGCTTGTAAATCTTCTGTTTTCATATAGCCTGACAAACCAGATACAGTAATAGCCAGGCGCTTGTCATCACTTTTTCTATCCTTATCTAGCCAGATGACACTACCTTGCGATATATAGGAGAGCTTTTCACCATCTGCATCATAAACATTCGCTGTGACAGGCACTACTTGATAGTAAGCAGCATTTTCGTTTGTAGCTCTTTCTCCAAGCCATTTACCATCACTTCCAAGCTGATAACCATCTACTGTCTCATTTTTCGCCATGTAGCCACCCGATTTGAAGTAGTACCAGGCTTGACTTTTAGAATCGTATAACCATTCTTTCTCAGCCATTTTGCCATCAGATTTGAGATAAAACCAAGATTCCTTATCCCAAATCCATTCATTTGCTGCCATATAGCCACCAGATTTTAGATAATAATAGTGACCATTTTCGAAAATCCATTCTTTATCAGCATGATTTCCATTTTCTTTGATATAAAACCAAGTTTGGTATTGTTTATCATAAAGCCAACCTTGCTGTACTTTGGCACCACTAGCATTCACATAAGCCTGGTCAATCCACTGACTTGTTAGCAAATAACCACCAGATTTAAAATAATAGTCCTTGCCCTTAATTTGGAGCCATTCTTTCTCTGCGTGTTGTCCATCTGCTTTGATATAAAACCAAGCGTCGTATTGAGAATCATAGACCCAGTCTTCGATTACTTTGGCACCTGTTGCACCAACATAGGAAGTTCCTACCCAATCATTTCTTTTCATCTTTCCATTTTGGTCAAGATAATAGAGGACTCCCTTGTCTTCTATCCATTCTGACTTGGCCATATAGCCGCCAGATTTGAGGTAAAAATAGTCGTCACCTTGCTTCAACCATTCATTTTCAGCATAGTTGGCATCTGCTTTTATATAAAACCAAGATTGATAATGAGCATCAAAAACCCACTCATTGGCTGCTTGACTGCCATCCGCTTTCAGGTATTGTTTTCCTTGCCAAGTACCATCGCTAGCCATTGCACTCTCTGGTCTGACTAAGAAAAATAGCAGGGCTAAAAAAATAAATCTCAATTTCTTCATTAACTTTCTTCCTCTGTTCTTACTCATTTCATTATATCAAAATTCTCTATAATCAACATTACAAACTAATAAAAAATCAAGAACAGATTGATTGCAGTTTACCTCAGAGACTCTTTTACTTCCTTGCGGAGATTTTCTAGACTGCTGATACCATATTTATCCATAACCTTTGGTAAATTTTCGATAATATCAGGGCAGGCGTAAGGATTAGTAAAGTTGGCTGTTCCAACTCCGATGGCAGAGGCTCCAGCAATATACATTTCTAGGGCAGCTTCTGCCGAATCCACTCCTCCCATTCCAATGATAGGCAGGTCTGTGGTTTGGGCGACTTGGCGGATGAGTTTGAGGGCTACTGGAAAGACTGCTGGACCAGACATCCCACCTGTTCCATTGGCCAAGATTGGTTTTCTGGTTTTGAGGTCAAAACGCATTCCAACTAGAGTATTAATCATGGTCAATCCACTTGCCCCCGCATCTTCTGCAGCTTTTGCGACAGTAACGATGTCGGTCACACTAGGGGTTAATTTGACATAAACTGGCACATCAGAGGCTTCCACAGCTGCTTTCACCACATCATAAGCCAGATCAGGATCTTGACCAATCAAAAGTCCGTGATTACAGTGATCTACATTGGGGCAAGAAATATTGAGCTCAATAGCCTTTACATTGGCTGCCTTGGAAATCCCATGAGAAACAGCTTCATACTCTTGTTTTGAAAAACCAGCTACGTTGGCAATAATAGGAAGATTTGGATACTCTCTTTCTAGCCAAGGCAATTTTTCAGCCAAAACAACCTCTAAACCAGGATTTTGCAAGCCAATTGCATTGAGCATGCCCGCAGGTGTTTCTGCCACCCTTGGAGTTGGATTCCCAAAGCGTGGTTTAAGAGTTGTCGCCTTGATCATAATAGAACCTAAAAGGTCTAAATCATAGTACTTGGCATACTCTTTGCCAAAACCAAAACAGCCTGATGCTGGAATGATTGGGTTTTTCAAATCCAAACCTGGCAGAGAAACTTGTAAACGATTTGTAGTCATGATTTTCTCCTTATAGTACAACTGTTCCTGTGCGGAAAACAGGGCCATCTTCACAGACGCGTTGACTGATAGTCTCGCTTTCTGGTACTTTTAGGACACAGGCATAGCAAGCCCCCATCCCACAAGCCATACGGGATTCCAAAGATAGATAGGCTCTTGGATGGTTATAGAAGGTTTGATTGATATACTTCATCATTCCAGGCGCCCCACATGAGTAAACAGCATCAAATTGATTGTCTAAATCCTTGATAACAACAGAAACATTTCCCTTGATGCCATAAGAACCATCATCTGTCGTTACAAAGACCTGACCATATTGGGCCAATTCCGTCTCTAAAATAACAGCAGCCTTATTAGCAAAACCGAGAACTGTCACTACTTTCACCCCACGGGCATGCAATTCCTTAGCAACCTCAAGCAAGGGCGGAACACCAATCCCCCCACCAACGAGGAGTACCTGGCTCTGCTCATCAAGGTCAGACAAGTCAAATCCATTCCCCTGAGGCCCCATCACATCAAGAGTATCTCCCTGACTTAAGGTTGAGAAAATAGCTGTCCCAGCTCCCTCAATCCGATAAATGAGATGACACTGCTTATTAACCTTGTCAATAGACGAAATCGAAATAGGGCGACGCAAAAGATGGGCGTCATCAGGCACACGCAGATGAAGAAATTGGCCTGCTCGCATGGCTTCAACCATTTCCCCCTCTAGGACTAATTCAAAGATTGCTGGCGCGATTTCCTCCTGTGCAACCACCTTCATGGTTTCCAATCGAATGGCACCCAAACGTTTCTTACATGTGGGATTCATGATTTTTCCTCCTTAAATTTTAAGGGGACCAGACAAAGAAAAGACCTTGCTAGTGCAAGGCCTCAGTTAAAATCGTACAACAGAAGAGAGCACACTCAAAAAGTCTCCTCTAGAAAATTGTACTATTCTTTTATCTGACACCTTGTGAGTCTCTCTGGACTCCCCTTAAAGGTTAAATTTTTACTAGTATACTCTTTCAGCTAAAAAAAGTCAAGTAGAAAACGAACATTCTACTTGATCTCACGAGATTATTTTTCACGAATAACTTCGACCTTGTAACCATCAGGGTCTTTAACAAAGTAATAGTTAGGTGCAGTTCCTGGTAGACCATTTGGTTCAGTTACTTCATAGCCTTTGGCACTGTGCTCTTGATGAAGAGCTTCAAGATCAGGTGTACTGAGGGCGATATGGGCAAACCCATCTCCAACCACATAAGGACCATGATCGTAGTTATAAGTCAACTCCAACTCATAGTCGTCACCCTCAAGTCCTAGATAGACAATTGTGAAGGCATGGTCTGGAAAATCTCTGCGACGCAATTCTTTAAATCCAAAAGCATCTTGATAAAATGCGATTGATTTTTCAAGATTTTCTACTCGCAAGCAAGTATGTAGCATTTTTGAAGCCATATTTTTCTCCTTTATTTTTAAAAAGACTGGGACAATCCTGTTCCAGTCTTATCTGTTATTATTTACCAAGTTTTGCTTTAGCTGCATCTGCAAGAGCTGTGAAAGCTGCTGCATCGTTAACAGCCAAGTCAGCAAGCATTTTACGGTTAACTTCGATCTCAGCCAATTTCAAACCATGCATCAATTGTGAGTATGAAAGTCCGTTCATACGAGCTGCCGCGTTGATACGAGTGATCCACAATTTGCGGAAGTCACGTTTTTTCTGACGACGGTCACGGTATGCATAGTAGTAAGAGTTCATTACTTGTTCTTTTGCAGTACGGAACAAGATGTGTTTAGCTCCATAGTAACCTTTTGCTAATTTAAGAATACGTTTACGACGTTTGCGTGATACAACGCCACCTTTAACACGTGCCATGTTTTATTTCCTCCAAATATTTCCTAGAATTGTTTACTTACAGTCAAGCTATTATTTCAAGCGAGTAAGCATTGCTTTGATACGTTTGTAATCTCCTGAATGCACCATAGATGCTTTACGAAGATGACGACGTTGTTTCTTAGTTTTTCCGTGGAAACGGTGAGAAGTGTAAGCACGGAAACGTTTAAGTCCACCAGAACCTGTACGTTTGAAACGTTTAGCTGATGCGCGGTGTGTTTTTTGTTTTGGCATGATTTTTTCTCCTTTATTTAACTTTCTGACAATTATTTTTTGTCAGTCGCTGGCGCCAATTGCATGAACATTTGACGTCCATCCATTTTAGCACGTTGTTCGATGATGGCAATATCTTGAGTTGCTTCAGCAAACTCGGCTAAAACTTTTGCACCAATCTCTTTATGGGTAATCATACGACCCTTAAAGCGAATAGATACCTTAACTTTATTTCCTTTTTCAAGGAATTTGCGTGCATTGCGAAGTTTTGTATCAAAGTCACCCTTGTCAATAGTTGGACTTAGACGAACTTCTTTCACAGTAACAACACTTTGTTTTTTACGTTGTTCTTTTTGCTTCTTCTGGTACTCAAATTTGAACTTACCGTAGTCCATAATTTTTGCAACAGGCGGTTTGGCTTGGGGTTGAATCAATACTAGGTCAACATTAGCGTTATCAGCCAAAGCTTGCGCTTCACTGAGTGGCTTGATGCCTAGCTGTTCTCCTTCAAGACCAATCAAGCGAACTTCACGTACACGAATCTCATCATTGATGAATAAGTCTTGCTTTGCTATGGTTTTCACCTCTTTTGTTTTATTAGAGAAAAACAATAGCGGACTCGTAAATATACAAGCCCGCACGTTATGATAGCGTTTCTTAGAAACTTTTCATCCGTAGGGCCAGGCAACTTAATGTCACAAGGCGAGAAGCTCTCACTTCTGCTTTTCTCAACTTTTATATGATACCAAGTTTTCTAGCTCTTGTCAAGATAAAAAGTTATTTTTTTGAAAAGTTTGTGTTTGTATTTTGCCTTGATTTCCGCATCAAAAAGAGAGAATCAAGGTGATTCCCTCTCTATGTTAGTTTTTACTTATTTTCCCTATAGGAATGCTAAAACCTATTAAAAACTTCCTTTTTACGTGAACTTCCCCATCTTTCGATAAATAAGATCCCCACTAACAAAAGGATAACCAGGCAAGGAAGTAAAACCATCCCCATACTCCAATTTAGATTGACATTATCAATTTGCTTAGGTAATCTTCCAGACAAAATCTCCACTGAACGCAAGTAAGTAAAGGGAATCAGATGTGCAATCCTTTGAAGAGGCTGAATTGTTTGAATGCCAAACAATAAGCCAACAATCCCAATGAGTGAAAGAAAAAGAACAGGCATTTTTTGCTTGAAAAAGTAAGCAATCAAGTAGACGACTTCCACAATAACGATAAAAGCCAAGAAAGTTAGTAACAATCCAGGAAATAACACATCTTGTATCTTCCCAATAGTTACTTCTTGATTGGTTAAGTTATAAATCGGGTAGGGGTAATCTAACTGTCCAAAACCGCTTATCAGACTTCCCACTAGAAAAGAAAATCCACAGATTCCGATAAACAGCACGGTTACATAGCTCACCCCAACTCCAAGAGAGGACATGGCAAATGCCACTTTTGAAAAAGGATATAACTGAGCTGTATCCAGATGATTTTGATACCTTTCTGCAAATAGTTGCGTTAGCATAAAAATAATAGCAACTACAAACAAGCTTGGGATGATAGCCTCTAAAATCCAGACAATCTGATCAATCCCGTAGGTCGGATAAACTAAATTGTGCGCTTTTATGTTCAAGGGATATAGGGCTTGGTAAGTCTTTCGTTCGCGGTCAACCGCCATTTTTAAGTCAGAACTAGCAGTCGGTTCCTTTGATAAAATTTCATAACTCTTCTCTACATCTTGCCACTGCAAATAGTAGGCTTCTTTCCAGCGTCCTTCTTTTAATAAAGTCAGAATTTCTTTCTTTTGCGTCAAAAGATTTTTTTGCGAGTCTAAATTTTCTTTAGCAAACTGGTATTCCTCCGAGCTGGTGTCAGATATTTGGGAGAGTTTCTCTTCATATTCATTGATGACTCTCTCATCTTTTACAAGACGGGTTTCCAACTCGCTCTCCAAGCTGACGGAGTTTGCAGTCTGACTATTAAAATAAAAGGTAACACCGAGTCCAGATACAAATAAAGCTAAGATAATCCAGTTTAAACGACTTTTGAAAACTTTTTTTAATAAAAATAGACCAACATCTTTCATAAACTAAACCTCTTCTATCTTTCCCCGATGAATGGTTACTACTCTATCGCAGACATCAACCAACTCATCCTTATAGTGGGAACTTAAAAGAACCAGCTGCTCTGTGCTAGCCTATCAAAAAACTTCTGTCGATAATACTCATCTAAGCCATTTGTAATCTCATCCATAAGCCAGCATTTCGCCTGACTGAGGAAATACATGGCAATCACCAAGCGTTGCTTCATGCCTAAGGAATACTTACGAATGGGAAGGCTGATATAGTCAGACATTTCCCAATAGGTAATTTCATCCCCCAAGTTCAGCCCTGACTTCCAGATGTTCTTGATCAGGCGAAGATAGTCCATCCCACTTAAGTTTCCATCCAGCCATTCAATACTCTCATAATAAAATAAAGAAGGAGGGGCTGCGATATTTCCACTACTTATAGGAATTAAATTGCTAATGGCGCGGAACAGTGTCGTCTTTCCAGAACCATTGATAGCAAGAATACCATAAATCCTACCCTTTTCAAATGTAAAATCAACATCTTGTAAGATGACTTGTCGCGTTTTTAAGGTCACATGAGTAAGCTGCAACATATCTAGCCCTCCTTTTTATCATTCTTTAAGGATTAATAGCCTCCGCTGTAGTAGTTTATTACCTCATAACGATTGTAATTCCAACCAGAACCAACTTTATACTCAGAATAGCTATAATAATGAGACCATAACAGGGGATTAATATAGTTATATCTCTGGCAATTCATACTAGTCTTATAGTAGGTATTCCAATCATACCGATAAGTTTTAAGAACGCTCACAGCAGATATACTAGACTGAAAAAGACCAATAATCATAAACTAACTAATTAAACGATTTTTAATGATTTTATATCATCAATATCGAATACGCTTTCATTATATCGTTTTTATCATTATTATGCAACAGATTTTTAGTTTATTTTACTAATATATAATATTTGTCCCTCCTATCGAACACTTTCGATTTTCCAACTATTCCACCCCTTAAAGCGTATAGCTCCTTGCTGGTCAGTTCGGTAAACTTTACTATTGATACCTTCCAGTCGTGTCAAAGTTTCCTGATGGGGGAGTTTGGTTCGATTGCTCTTTCCAACTGAGATAAGAGTAAGCTCTGGTTTGAGTTTTTCTAGAAAGGCTGAACTTGATGATTTTTTAGAGCCATGTTGGCCAGCTTTCAAAACATCCACTTCTAGGTCAGAATATTGCCTCAGCAAGTCCTTCTCTCCTTTCTCCTCCAAGTTTCCTGTGAAGAGGAAGTGCTTATCCAAGAGTTTCCCATACAGAACTATGGAATCTTCATGACCTCCATCTCCAATTTTCCTTGGATATAAGACTTCTAACTGACTTCCAAAAATTGGCAAGTTCTCTCCTACTGTCACACTACGCACGTTAGTTTGAGTAGCCTGTAGTTCTGCTACAAATTCCTTCTGTTTCAAACTGCCTTTTGATACTAAAATTTCGCCTACATGAAAAGCCTTGGTCACCTCCAACAAATCTCCAACATGCTCCTTGTCTGTGTTTGTCAAAACCAGCTGGTCAATCTTGGATACTCCTCGACTTTTGAGATAGGGGATCAAAGTTCGCTGGGCATTGCTGGTCGTCGTTTTTTCTTGCCATTTTTCGATTTTCTTATCAGATTCTGCCTTGCCACCTACATCTATGAGAATGGTTTTCCCAGTTAAATCCCGTAAGAAAATACTTTCACCTTGCCCAACATCCAGCATAGTAATTTCATTTTCCAGTGGATGCTTGGTCAAGAAAAAGAGACCCGTAATCAATAAGCTCAATACTGCTAGCCTTTTAATGTTTTTCCTCAAATCATAGACCAAAGCCAAGGAAATTAACAATAAAATTAAAAGCCACGCATTAGGTTGTCCAAAGACAAGCGGTCTACTTGCCACCTGTGATACCAAGCGAATCATCCCCTCCAACCACTCAAAAAGAAAATTCAGCTGAATGACTGGATAGAGAAAGGAAAGGGCAAATAAGATAGACAAGAGAGGTAAGAAGACCAAGTCAAATAGAAAGGAAAAGACAAAGGTCAAAAGAATGGACCAAGGTTGAAATTCCGCAAAATAGAAGGACAGAATGGGCAATATTCCCAAGGAAATGACTAGACTTTCTCTGGCAATAGCCTTAAGCCCCTCCCCTTCTTTGCTGGTCATGGTCAAGATAAAAGCATAGGCGCAGGACAAGACACCTCCTGCTGTCAAGAAAAAGTTGGGCATGACAATAAAGAGGACAAGGACCGTCAAGGCAAAATTATCCAAGCCCTTAACCCCATGTTGAGCCAGTAACTTTTGCAGGAGACTGCGAATGACCGAAGCTGAAAATCCTGTCAGACCAGCATAGAGAAGGGAAAAAGGATAAGTCAGCCACTTCAACTTTTCTTGGGTCAAGCCCAATCGTAAGAGAAGTTTCTTAAATCCATCCATGAAAAAACCTACCTGCATCCCCGACAAGGCAAAGAGGTGGATAATTCCTAAACTAGAATAAAGCTCATTCATCTCCTCAAAATCTGTGTCCAGATGCCCTAACAAGAGACCTGTCATGTAATTGCGCATAGGGTCTGGAAAATGTGTCTTAATCCAAACCACAGCCTTTCGGCGTAAACTGGATAGATTTTCTCCTATATCCCAACTGCCAACCTTTTGAAGTGACTGGATTTTTTTGATATTGAGAGTCTGGTAAATTCCCTGAGTTTTCAGATAGGCTTGGTAGTCAAAACCACCAAAATTTCTCTGCCCTTCTGGCTCCGAAAGCTTCCCTTCTAGTCCTATCTCATGAAGGTCGGTTAAAGCTTGAAATTGTTCTTTCTCCTCCTCGGATTGGAGTTTATAATAGACTTGAAAAATGCGTCCATCAGACTTGCCACGAAAGGACAGACTGTCACCATTGACCTTAATAGTGTCAGGCAAAATCCGTACCCTTTCAACAGAAACAGCCAAATTTTGACTCGCTTGACTCTGTTGCCAATTTTGAAACAGAAACCAGAAGGCAAAGACTCCACAAATCACTAGAACTTTGCCTGCTAATTTCCAAGGAAATTGGATAAAGAGACAGACTAGCAGAAAAACAAAGCCTAACAGTGCGATATAGGATGCTGAGAAAATGGCGTAGTAAAGCCAGAGCAATAGAAAACTCAAATAGATTAGGGGGATAGGAAAATTCTTAATCCACTGTAACATAATCTTTTAGCTTTTCTATTGTCTTGGAACCAATGCCAGAGACCTTCTTGAGTTCATCAACCGACTTGAATTTTCCATTTGTCTCACGATGGTCGATAATATCCTGAGCTCGTTTACCACCCAATCCCTTGACCTGCTTGAGCTCTTCCATACTGGCCTTGTTTAGATTGACCTTCTTTTCCTTGCTCGTTGAAGAAGCCGTTCCAGAACCAATCTGCTGACTTGCTGCTTCTTCGCCCTTAGTAGGAACGTAAACCAGAGCCTCGTCATTAACTTTCTGAGCTAGATTGAGCGACTTGCTATCTGCTTGCTCTGTCAAGCCACCTGCCTTCTGAACAGCGTCATTGACTCGACTACCTACAGGCAAATCATAAATCCCTGGCGATTTAACAGCCCCCTTCACATCTACTGTGATTAGATCTTGTTCAACTGGTTCTTTCTTCTCTTCCTTCTTCAGATCCTTTTCGGATAATGAATCCTTGGAAACAGCTGCAACTTCAGCCTGCAAATTCGGTTCTTTTACAGGTGTTTGTGGAGCTGGTTTTAGCAGGAAAAATCCGCCAACAAGCAAGCCCAGACCAGTACAGATGACAATGATTTTATACTCTTTGATTTTCTCGATAATTGCTTCCATATTTTCTCCTCTCTTAGATTATTCGTAAGAAGAAGAAAAAACAGTTGAAAATTTCTTCTCAACTGCTTATTTATTTGCAAAATAGTCTTCCTTGGTCAAGACATAATGAATTCTTGTAACGATTCGGCCTTCTTCATGCTGGTCCATACAAGCATATGGTTCTGCATGTGAAAAACGCATTCCTGATTTCTCCATGACCTTTCCTGATGCGGGATTAGCCTTATCGTGAAGGGCGGTCAACTTGTTCATTCCAATCTTCTCAAAAGCCAGCTTAATCACGGCACGATTGGCTTCTGTCGTCAAACCCTGATTCCAATATTTTTTATTGATAATGTAACCAATAGCTGCCTTCTTAAGAACAGAATCAATCTTGTGCAAGTCAATGGTTCCAATAAACTGACCATTGCTTTTTAGTTCTATTCCCCAGCGTCCCAAGGGACTGGCCAAGTAGAACTGAGCAATGTTATTCTTGGTTTCTTCCAAGCTTTGATTGGTTAGAAAAGTGTAACGTGTATTATCCTTATCCGAGGCATAGTCAAACATAGCTTCCGCATCATCCAAGGTTACAGGTCTAAGCAATAAACGCTCTGTCTCCACTATTGGATACTGAGCTAGTTTTAAAAAGATTGATTCCATAGGATTCCACCACTTGAAAAGTTTCTAACTAAGATAAGGATATTGAATGAAATATTTAAAACGCAAATTTATACTTGGTATTGAGATAACTTTAAGTACAAAAGAACTATCCTTCAGATAGAGGTTGAGGATCTAATTCTTCACTCTCTGCTTTTTTAACTGGTACTGGTTCATAAGCTCGGATAATCTGAGCGACAACAGGATGGCGAACCACATCCTTAGCAGAAAAATGAACAAAGTCAATCTGGTGAATGTTCTTGAGTTTTTCTTGGGCATCAATCAAACCTGACTTGACATTACGTGGCAGGTCAATCTGGCTGATATCTCCATTGACAATCATCTTAGAATTAAAGCCTAAACGCGTCAAGAACATCTTCATCTGCATGATGGTCGTATTTTGTGCCTCATCGAGAATAACAAAGGCATCATCCAAGGTTCGTCCACGCATGTAGGCAAGGGGCGCAATCTCAATAATTTCACGCTCCATGAGACGAGTCGTCTGGTCTTTTCCCAGAATCTGATACAAGGCATCATAAACAGGTCGAAGGTAAGGATCTACCTTCTCCTTGAGATCACCCGGAAGAAAACCTAGACTCTCTCCTGCTTCCACCGCTGGACGTGTTAAGATAATCCGTTTGACTTGCCCACGTTTAAGGGCAGTCACTGCCAAGGTCACTGCAAGAAAGGTCTTCCCTGTCCCTGCAGGTCCAATTCCAAAGGTCACATCGTGCTGTTTGACACTGTCCACATAAAGCTTTTGCCCTAGGGTTTTGACACGAATAGGTTTACCAGTATTATCCTTGATGATTTCTTCTTCGTAAAGAGCGACAAACTTATCAATTTCATCGTTTTTGACCATGCTAATTGCAGTCACCACATCTGGCGTACCAACGGTCATCCCACGATTTACCAAGACCATCAAAGCCTGAATAACCTGACGGGCTTCCTCACAGGCAGTCTCTTCTCCCAAAACCTGCACAATCTCCGTACGAGCATGAATCACCACATCAAGCTCTTCTTCCATCAAACGAAGATGGCGTTCATTGGAACCAAAAAGATGAAACAGGTCATCTGGGTGACTCAGTTGAATGTCTATTGAATGTTCCTTCAAATAAAGAACCTCTCTAATCCTTTTATTTCTTTTTATTATAGCAAAGGGATGGAGAAATTACTAGCCCAAACCCAGTGAATCATGCTAGTGTTCTAAGTATTCTTGCCAGATAGCGTCAAAGTCTCCTAGGTTAAAAGAGAAACTGGCATGTTCCTCTAAAAAGCGACTCACCTCATCAAAATCATCTGTGTGTTTTGGGAAGGCTGATTCTTCAAAAGCGAGGTCTGCCAAGATAGCCTTGGGACTATTACTTTTAGGATTGCGCTCAGTCATGAGCCAAGTGTAAAATGATTTTCTCATATGTCACCCTAGATCAACTCTGTCCCAAACTGGTCTTGCTTGATTTTACCAGCCTTCATCAAGCCGCCAAGTGCTTTCTTGAACTGACCTTTAGAAATGCCAAAGGTTGCCTTGATGTCGTCTGGAGATGACTTATCATTTAAGGTCATGAAACCGCCATTGCCTTCCAAGTAGGTCAAAATCATCTGGGCATCATTTTCCAACATCTCAAAGGAACGTGGTTTGAGAGAAAGGTTCAAGGTACGGTCCACTTCACGGAAACCAATGACACGCGCTTCTAAGACTTGACCCAAACGTGGCTCTGCGTAGCGCTCGCTAGGATGGATAAAGCCAAGCATGTTATTTTCTGGCAGGTAAACAAAAGTTCCTGACAGCTTGAGGCGGTATACAATGGCTGGCCAGTTTTGGTTCTGCATGTTGTTGTAGGCAGGACGAGCCAGACGTTGGAAGTCTTCCTGATAAGCCAAGAGGCCCCAGATTCGGTCTTTCTTGTCCACTTCAAGACGGATGTAGAGTTGGTCGCCCTTCTTAGGCCAGAGTTCCTTGAGCTCAGGGAGGATATCGAGTGACACAACGATTTCCTTGTCAGGAAGGCCTGTATCCACAAAAACCCCCAAGTCTTTACGAACTTCCGTTACAGTTCCCCAACCAAATTGGTCCTGAGTGGCAGTCACTTCTATGGTTGTCAAGCGCAGTTTTTGCTTCATATCCGTGTAGGCAAAACCTTTAACCGTATCCCCTACTGTATGCTGACCTTCTTCCTTGGCAAGCGCATAGGTCTGGCCATCCTTTTGCACAAAGTAAAAACGGTCGTTTTCATCGATGATCAGTCCAACGATAAAACTTGCAAGATTTGTATTCATATTTCCTTCTTTCGAATAAAACTCAGCCAGCAATGCCAACTGAGTTTTTCTGTTTATTTTTAGACTTCCAAAAGTTCTTTCTCTTTGTTGGCAGTCATGTCGTCGATGTGTTTAACAGCATCGTCTGTTACTTTTTGAATATCTTTTTCAAGAGTCTTCAATTCGTCTTCAGTGATTTCTTTTGCTTTTTCTTGTTTCTTAGCTTCGTCCATAGCATCGCGACGGATATTGCGAACAGCCACTTTAGCATTCTCACCGACCTTCTTCACTTCTTTAGCAAGGTCACGACGAGTTTCTTCTGTAAGAGCTGGGATAACCAAGCGAATCACAGAACCATCGTTAGCTGGTGTGATTCCAAGATCAGAAGCGTTCAAGGCACGTTCGATGTCTTTCAATGAAGACTTGTCAAATGGTGTTACCAACAAAACACGCGCTTCTGGAATCGTAATGGAAGCGATTTGGTTAAGAGGAGTTTCTACTCCATAGTATTCTACATGTACACGGTCAAGCAAGCTTGCATTGGCACGACCAGCACGGATACCACCAAATTCACGAGCAAGTGATTGGTGAGACTGGGTCATTCTCTCTTTAGCTTTTTCAATAATTGCGTTAGCCATAATCTTTCTTATTCCTTTTCTTAGATATTATTTGAAACTGTTGTTCCGATATTTTCACCAAATACGACACGTTTAATGTTGCCTGGTTGGTTCATGTTGAAGACAACCAAGTCAATGTCGTTGTCCATTGAGAGGGTTGAAGCTGTTGAGTCCATGATACGAAGACCTTTGTTAATAACATCACGGTGGGTCAGCTCTTCAAACTTAACGGCTGTCTTGTCTTTCTTAGGATCGGCATTGTAAACACCATCGACACCATTTTTAGCCATAAGGATGGCATCTGCTTCGATTTCAGCTGCACGAAGGGCCGCTGTTGTATCGGTTGAGAAGTAAGGTGAACCAATTCCAGCACCAAAGATAACGATACGGCCTTTTTCAAGGTGACGAAGGGCACGTCCACGGACATAAGGCTCTGCCACTTGTTGCATAGCAATAGCTGTTTGCACACGTGTATCAACCCCAACTTGTTGCAATGAATCTGCCATCACAAGAGCATTCATAACCGTCCCAAGCATTCCTGTGTAATCTGCCTGAACGCGGTCCATACCTGCTTCTGCTGCAGGTTCACCACGCCAGAGATTTCCTCCACCAATAACAAGGGCAATTTCGATACCTAAGCTATGAACTTCTTGAATCTCTTTTGCGATTGTTTGAACTGTTTGGATATCAATCCCTACGCCACGTTCACCGGCAAGGGCTTCACCTGATAACTTGATTAAAATACGTTTATACTTGGGATTCGCCATTTTCACTCTCCTTTTTTTATCCTACCTATTTTATCACAATTTCTAAGATTTTTATAGTATCATGAGCAATTCTTTCAAAAAAATTAGACAGTCAAAAATTCCTCTAAATCACTGAGGGCACGCTCTGCAATTTTTTCATAACGAGCTTTCTTATCACGAATACGCTCGCCTTCCAACTCCTTGATGATTCCAAAATTGACATTCATTGGTTGGAAATGTTTGCTATCGGCATGGGTGATGTAATGAGCCAGACTTCCAATCGCTGTTGTTTCTGGGAAAATAGCCTCGCTTTCTCCCTTGAAAAGACGAGCCGCGTTAATTCCCGCAACCAAGCCTGACGCCGCTGATTCAACATAACCCTCTACACCCGTCATCTGACCAGCAAAGAAGAGATTTAGTTGTTTCTTAGAACGGTAAGTCTGCTCAAGAAGATTTGGTGAATCCATGTAAGAATTGCGGTGCATAACACCATAACGAACAAACTCCGCATTCTCAAGACCTGGAATCATTTGAAAGACTCGCTTTTGTTCTCCCCATTTGAGGTGGGTTTGGAAACCAACGATATTATAGAGGCTACCAGCTGCATTGTCCTGACGAAGCTGAACCACCGCATAAGGTGTTTTAAATTCTCCATCACGAGGTCCTGTATAGTCGTCTGGATACTCAAGCCCGACTGGTTTCATAGGGCCATAAAGCATAGTTTTAATACCTCGTTTTGCCATGACTTCAATAGGCATACAACCTTCAAAGTACTTTTCTTTTTCAAAAGAATTGAGCGGTGCTTCCTCCGCATTGACCAAGGCTTCATGAAAATCCATAAATTCTTGCTTGGTCATAGGGGCATTGAGGTAGGCCGCCTCTCCCTTGTCATAACGAGACTTGAGATAGACCTTGCTCATATCAATAGTATTGACATCGATAATAGGTGCTGCTGCATCGTAGAAATAGAAACCATCGCCGTCATTAAGTGCATGAATCTTTTCAGCCAAGGCATCGCTGGTCAAAGGACCAGTCGCCACAACTGTGATAACATCTGTCGGCAATTCTGTAATTTCATCACGAACCACTTCAATCAAGGGGTGGTTGGCAACTTTTTCGGTTACCATTTGGGAGAAACCGTCACGGTCCACCGCAAGGGCACCACCAGCGGGAACACGTGTAGCTTCTGCAGATTCTAAGATAACAGAACCTAAGCGACGCATTTCTTCCTTAAGAAGCCCTACGGCGTTTGTCAGAGCATCCCCACGTAATGAATTGGAACAAACTAACTCTGCAAAATTGTCTGTTTTGTGCTGGGGTGTAGGCTTAACACCACGCATTTCATAAAGTTTAACTGGAATACCACGCTCTGCGATTTGGTAGGCTGCTTCAGAACCTGCCAAACCAGCACCGATAACATTGATATAAGATTGAGACACGACACTAATACCTCTTTGGGAGTGTGAAGACAAGGTTCACATTGAAAAAGCCAACCGAACTTAAGAGCTTTCAAATTTCTTGGCTCAGGCTGAAAAAGTCCACAGGACTTCCCTCGCTCTCGAGTTTCTTGGCTCAGGCTGAAAAAGTCCACTGGACTTCCCTCGCTCTCGAGTTTCTTGGCTCAGGCTGAAAAAGTCCACTGGACTTCCCTCGCTCTCGAATTTCTTGGCTCAGGCTGAAAAAGTCCCCCGGACTTACTTCGCTTTCGAATTTCTTGGCTCAGGCTGAAAAAGTCCCCCGGACTTTTTCACTCCCACAAATCTTTCTATTTTTTTCTTCTACTAGTATAACAAAAAAAGGGAAGAAGGCAAACTTCCCTGTTTAGTCATTTTCTTGGTTTTCTTCCCAGTCGTGATAGGCAGCGTAGAGCTGGCTTTTATTCCACTGGTAGTATTTCGCAACTTCCTTAATAGCTTGATTTTTCTTCATACCATGTTGGATGCGGGCTTGGATTTCTAAGAACAAGTCTTCCTCCTCCTTTGCCTCCACATCCTGACTGGCACCTTCAACGATGAGAAGGCACTCGCCCTTGAGCGGCGTTTCAGCAATGCTTTCCAGCAATTCAGAAATAGTACCTCTTTGGTATTCTTCATAGATTTTAGTCAATTCCCTGACCAAGACGACCGAGCGGTCACCATAGACTTCTAGCATATTTTCTAACGTATCTGCCACACGATGGGGCGATTCATAGAAAATCTGAGTTTCAGGATAGTCTTTTTTCGAGTCGAAAAATTGCTTTTGCTGGCCTGATTTTCTCGGTAAAAAGCCGTAAAAGATATGTGGCTGTGGCGCTAAACCACTGGCAATCAAGGCAGAAATCCCTGCAGAGGCTCCTGGAACAGTCACAACCGCAATTTCTTCCTCAATGGCTACCTTAACCAAATCATGACCAGGGTCTGAGATGCTAGGCAGACCCGCGTCGGATACCTGAGCAATGCTTTGCCCTGCTTTCAGGAAACCAATCAAATCAGGAATCTTTTCCTTGGCATTATGCTCATGAAAACTAATCTGCTTGGTAGAAATGTCAAAATGCTTGAGCAAAAGTCCAGTATTGCGCGTGTCCTCAGCAGCAATCCAGTCCACTTCTTTCAAGGTCTGGATAGCTCGAAAGGTCATATCATCTAGATTGCCAATCGGCGTTGCCACTAGGTACAGCTTGCCATAGGGAGACTGCCCCTTAAAACTTTTTTGAATCTGCATGCCTACTCCCTGTATAACAACTCGTCACAGAACATACATTCCTCGTCCTGCTCTCGACGTTGTCCATAAAAATCATTACATACGTGAAATCCATCACGGTAAATGCGACGGACACTTTCACGAACATGCTTGGCCTTGACAGGAGCATCTGCTTCCACCTCACCCAAGCGTTCGCGCAACTTACTATTTTCCAAGCGAAGAGCTGTATTTTCCTCTACCAGGCTCTTGAGATTTTTCTTGATGGCTTCCACATCGGCTAAGGTTACCAATAACTGTTGGGAAAAATCATCCAGCGCGTCAAATAATTCTTTTTTGTCCATAAACCAGCCCTTTCCTTTCTTTATCGTTCATTTTTGAGTTTATATTTCTTTCAAGACCAGATATTCCATGGTATTTTGAAAACTGACATTAGCCTGCCACATTTTTCTAGCTTCTAACAAATCTTGTAAAATCACTCTTACTCTTGCTTGTAGGATATCTTGCCCACAGAGAACTTCAAGAATCCGTAAAACCTGATCTTGTTTTTCCTTGTCATCTGCCAAGTTGGCTAATTTAGCAACCTGCAGATAACTTTCTTTTTTCTTGGCTACTAACCCAGTCAGCAGGCGTTCACTTTCATCGACTAAGGTCCAAAAATTTGCCTGATGTGCCAACTTTTCTGCTTCAGCTCGCGATTGACTAAACTGGGCTAAAAGAGTCGCTTTTTTCTTAACCAGTCCCATTTGTTCTAAGAGCAAGATGAGCTTTTCTTCTTGCTTTTTAAAGTGGAAAATCTGGGTCCGACTTCGAATTGTTGGTAAGATTTTTTCCTCATCGCTGGTCAAGAAGAAAATATAAACCTCACTCTGGGGTTCTTCGATGACCTTGAGCAGAGAATTGGCTGCGTTAGGATGCATTTTATCAGCTTGCTCGATAATAAAGACCTGTTGCTGGCTTTCAATCCCTGCTTGGGAAAACTGCCCCACCAATTCTCGAATCCGTTCTGTCTTGATGACCTGATTGACCGGCTTAATCAAAGTGACATCGGGAAATTCTCCCTGTTCAATCAGCTTACAATTTCGGCATTTCTCACATGGTAACACACCTACTTTATCTGTACAAAAGAGGCTCTTAGCCAAAAACTGCGCCATTTCCAAGCTTCCAAAGAAACCTGAAAAGAGATAGGCATGATTGAGCTGGTCTTGTTCTAGGATACGGACAAAGCGGTCAAACTGGGCTGGTTGCCAAGCCTTTAGTTGATCTTGTTTCATTTAGCCAAGTCCATTCTCTCAAACAAAACTGCCTTGGTAGTTTCCACAACCTGCTCCAAAGGAAGACTGGCATCAATCTTGACAATGCGATTTCCTTCTTTGTCCAGAAGAGAAAGGTAGCCTTGACGAACTTTTTTATGCAAGTCCAACCCTTCCAAGTCCAAACGATTGACCTCGCGGTCACTATTAGCAGCAATGCGAACCAGTCCTTCTTCCACCTCGATGTCAAAATAGAGTGTCAAATCGGGTTTAAGGCCATCTGTCGCAAACTTATTGAGCCAATTAATGGCATCAATGTCCAAACCACGGCCAAATCCCTGATATGCGACGGAACTATCGATGAAGCGGTCCATAATGACCAACTTACCAGCTTCAAGTGCTGGAAGAACTTTTTCCACCAAGTGCTGCCTGCGACTGGCAATATAAAGAAGCAACTCTGTCTTCGAATCCATCTGAGTATGACTTGGATCCAAAATCACTTGACGAATCTTCTCCCCAATCAAGACTCCGCCAGGTTCACGGGTCGTCAGCACCTCTACCCCTTTTTCCTCTAAAATTGGTAACAGTGCCTCTAAAACACTGGTCTTTCCTGCTCCCTCTGGTCCCTCAAGAGAGACTAAAAATCCTTTTGACATGTCTAACTCATTTCTTTTTTACTACTTCTATTCTATCAAAAAAATAGGGGTTTGTGACAATCTTTTTGTCTTCTCATTTCATACTCAATGAAAATCAAAGAGCAAACTAGGAAGCTAGCCGCAGGTTGCTCAAAGCACTGCTTTGAGGTTGTAGATAAGACTGACGAAGTCAGTTACATATATCTACGGCAAGGTGAAGCTGACGCAGTTTGAATTTGATTTTCGAAGAGTATCAACCACCATAAAAGAGGCAGACAAATCCACCTCTTATTTACCTAGTTTTTTAGTTCGTTTGTAGGCTTTTTTGACTGCCTCCATAACGGTTCCTCTAAAGGCATGTGCTTCTAAACTAGCTACACCAGCAATAGTAGACCCCCCTGGACTACAAACCTTGTCTTTCAATACTCCTGGATGTTCTTGAGTATCTAGGACCAATTGACCTGCTCCAATAACTGTTTGAGCTGCCATTTGTAGAGCAGTTTCTCGTGGCAATCCTGTCTGAACACCTGCATCCGCCAAAGCTTCAATGAAAAGATAGACAAAGGCTGGTCCACAACCTGCAAGACCCGTTGCAGCATCGATTAACCCTTCACCGATTTCAAATAATAAACCAGCATGTTGTAAAAGTTGACAAAAGACTTCCTTATCATCTACTTGGCAGTTAGCTGACAAGGCATAACTAATGACTCCTTGACCGATAGAAACTGGAGTGTTGGGCATCATGCGAATTAAACGGTGCTGACTTGGAACAAGACTAGCTAGTTTTTCCAACGTTATACCCGCTGCCATGGAAATTAAGAGCAGACTCTCCCGTTTTTCAAGAATATCTTGAGATTCCGCAAGTAAAGTAGATACTTGAGCTGGTTTCACTCCTAAAAAAATCACATCTGCTTCCGCAAAGATTTCCTCATTACTAGAAACTTGACCTCCGTAGCTAGCAATAAAATCATCCACTCTATCTTGACTTAGATTAGAAAGAAGAAACTTATCTGTCGTATTAGCTTGCCAAACAGCCTTGGCCAAACTAGCACCCATATTCCCCAAACCGATAAATCCAATCTTCATTTTTTACTCCCTTATCTGTCCATCACCAGCAACTACATACTTGTAACTGGTTAATTCTTTTAAGCCCATTGGACCACGCGCATGCAATTTCTGAGTAGAAATCCCCATTTCACAACCAAGACCAAATTGACCTCCATCTGTAAAACGAGTTGAAGCATTGACATAGACTGCTGCAGAGTCCACTTGATCTGTAAAGTAAGCTGCAGCCTCAGCATTTTCCGTCACAATGGCATCCGAATGATGAGTACTGTGTGCTTCAATATGCGCAACCGCTTCTTCTAAACTGCTCACTACTTTAACAGCTAGGACATAGTCTAAAAACTCGGTATCAAAGTCTTGAGCCCCAGCTGCTTGGCCAGATACAAACTGACTAGCCTTCTCATCCAAACGGAATTGAATTGGTTCCAGTCCAGCTTCTTTACGATCCGCAACTAGAACTTGCTCCAAACGAGGAAGGAAGCTTGCTGCCTTGTCTTCATGAACGAGGAGAACCTCCATGGCATTGCAGACAGAAGGACGACTGGTTTTGGCATTGTTGATGATTGATAGAGCCTTGTCTTCGTCTGCATCCTTATCGACATAAACATGGACAATCCCTGTTCCTGTCTCGATAACAGGTACGATAGCATTTTCAACCACGGCATTAATCAAACCTGCCCCTCCACGAGGAATAAGAAGGTCTAGATAGCCCTTGGCCTTCATCATAGCATAGCTACTTTCACGGCTGGTATCTTCCACCAGTTGAATCACATCTGGATGAATGGTAGTCGTCTCCAAGCCCTTCTTCAAAGCTGTGACAATGGCATGGGCTGTTTGATAGGCATCCTTACCACTACGAAGAACAACTGCATTTCCACTTTTAAGAGCCAAAGCAGCCGCATCAGACGTCACATTTGGACGACTTTCATAGATAATGCCGATAACACCCATAGCCACCCGTTTCTTGGTGATAACCAAACCGTTTTCAAGATGACTTGTTTCTAAAACTTCACCGATTGGATCTGGTAAAGCAACCACTTCACGAATCCCAGTTGCCATTGCTTCTATACGTCCTGCATCCAAATAAAGACGATCCAGCATCACATCTGAGATTTTACCTTTGGCCGCTTCCATATCGAGGGCATTGGCCGCTAAAATTTCCTCAGTAGCTGCTATTAAGTGATCAGCCATGGCTAGCAAGGCTTGGTTTTTCACCTCTTCACTAGCTGTATTGATCGATTTTTTAACAGCCTGTACCTGTTCAAATTGTTCTTGTGTACTTACCATAGTTTACCTCTAAAATTCTGTAAAGAGTAGTTGGATTTCAGGAGTAATGGAAATCCAGTCATCACGGTGAATCAAGACACCCTTAGCTTTTTGAGAACGCAACATGTCCTCCAAAGCAGATGCTCCAAATTGCACGCGTCCTTTTCCAAGTGATTTTCCACTTTCCTTGTCAAATACTGTCACGATATCACCGTAAGAAAAGGCCCCTTCTGCGTCAACTACACCAGATAAGAGAAGACTCTTTCCATGTTGAGAGAGAGCTTCAGCAGCTCCTTTATCAACCCAAATAGAACCCTGACTTTTGGCATAAAAAGCTAGCCATTGTTTCTGGGTACGGAGCCCTTTCTCCTGTGCAACAAAGTAAGAACCATCCTTGGTCTTCTCTGCTGCCTCTATCATAGCATCAGCTTTCAAGGATGAACAAATATAAACAGGTACTCCTGATTCTGTCGCAATAGTTGCAGCCTTGATTTTGGTTAACATGCCTCCAGTTCCGTTTGAAGAGCCAGCTCCACCAGCCATATCGATAATCTCACGATTGATGGTCTCGATTCGCTCCAAGCGTTTGGCTCTTGGGTCTGAATTAGGATTTCCAGTATAAAGACCGTCTACATCTGTCAAGAGAACCAAAAGGTCAGCTTGGACCATGGCCGCTACCTGGGCACTTAAAGTGTCATTGTCCCCAACCTTGAGCTCATCAATGACGACACTATCATTCTCGTTGATGATTGGAATTGCCCCACGGCTAAGTAGAACCGACAAGGCCTGATGGGCATTTTTATAACGGCGCTTATCCACAAAGTCGTCCTGGGTCAGCAAGATTTGTGCAGAAACGATTTGACGTAAGAGAAGATTAGTTGTGTATTCTTCCAACAAAAGCCCTTGTCCTACCGCTGCTGAAGCCTGTTTATCAGCAATCTTAGTCGGACGCTTTTTAAATCCTAAGGCACCAAAACCTGCCGCAATGGCACCTGAAGACACCAAAATCAATTCATGACCAGCCTCGTGCAACATCGCCAACTGCTGGGTAATAGCTTTTACCTTACTACGTGATAAACTTCCATCCTCATTCGTCAGAGAAGAAGTTCCCACCTTAAAGACAATCCGTTTGTATTTCATAGTCTCACTCCGATTCTTCGTATTTATCCATTATAACATGAATGACAGAAAATAGAAAAGAGTTGATAGGAAAAAGAAGGCCCTAAAACCTTCTTTTTTACTACTGTTCTAATTCAGATCTGTTTACAATCGTTTCAGAGCTTTGTGAAGTTGAAGAAGTCAAATCCTGACTAGTCGAAGAACTTGGAACACTTTCATGTTGACTCGTTTCTTTATTTTCAAGATCTTTTTTCACTACTTCACTGGATTCTTTTGTTTCTGAATGACTTGTAACTCTAGTTGTAACAGTTTTCTCTACTGGAACATCCACTAACCAGACACCACTTGAATCAACAGTATAGCCTTCTGGTGTCTTACCATTCACAAGTAATTGACCATTTTCTTTCAAGAAGTACCATTTATCCTTGTCTTTGATCCAACCCACAGATCGTGAACCGTCTGCCTTGTAGAAGTACCAATCGTTTGCCTTTTTAAGCCAACCTTGCTTCATAGCTCCTGAATCTTCTAGGTAGTAATGATGACCAGCAATTTCTATCTCACCTGTCTTCATGATACCAGCAGAGTCCATATAGTACCAGGTTTCTTTATCTTTTACCCAACCCGTTTTCATTTCCCCTGATTGGGCAAAGTAATACCATTGACCCTTATATTGAAGCCAACCTGTCTTCATAGAGCCATCAACATCCAAATAATACCACTGTTCTTTATCTTGAATCCAACCAATTTCCATCTGGTTTTCTTTGTTGAAATAATACCAGATTCCATCGATTTTCTTCCAATTTTTTGCAGCAGCACCAGAGTCTGTCAAATAGAACCAATGATTGTTCCATTTTTTCCATTGATCCTGTAACAAGATACCCGTTTGGTTAAAGTAATACCAGTCACTCTTAATTTCATTCCAACCAACAGCATACTCTCCTGTAGAATCAGGTGCTTGATACCACCAATTCCCATATGCACTCTTATGCCAGCCAGCTTGAAAACTTGGAATCGGCTTGTAAGATTTTGAAATATTGACAAACCCATCTTTTCGAATATCAAAAACTGTCGCATCATAATCTTTGCTGGCTGCGTTTATATGTTGAATTCCCATTGATTCAAGCCAGCTAATATATTCCCTATTTATTTCTTGACCGCTATCATACGAACCAATTGGTGAGGAAGAAGTTTGAACAATTATCTCAGGAGACAAATTTTTTATAAAATTTTTTGTATTAGAATTTTTTGTATCTAAATGATGATTAAACTTCATCAAATCAACTTTTCCAATAAGAGAACCATACTTGTCTTCCGCTCCATGAACATTATCTAAGTCGCCGCCAAGGTAAATTTTCTTGCCATTAACTTTCACCACACTAATCAAGGAATTGGAATTATCATCCCAAACAGGTTTAAGATTTCCATTCTCATCATATTCATTTTCATAATTATAGAGCTGAATATCCATGTCCCCAAACTGAAAATGAGCATCTCCTTGTGTGATGTTTTGAATCACTGAAACACCTTTTTCTGCGGCAGTCTGTAAAACCTTATCATAGCCATACAGATTATCCCAAAGACGTTCAGGCTTAGTAATACGATTATCACTATATTTCTTAAGATAGACTCGGTCAACTGGATAGGTAGACAGTAATTCATCAACATTTCCAATATGATCGCTGTGAGTATGGGTAACCAAAATAAAATCAAGTTTTTGGGCACCCAATTCCTTCAAACGACGAAAGACACGATCTGTTAGAACATGCTTATAAGTGGTATTGATCCCCTGTCTCCATGGATAACGAGAATCACTGCCGTCTGGGAAATCATAATCTTCTCCTGTATCCACCATGGCAAAATGTCCATTACTTTCAAGAATAATCGCATCACTGCCACCTTCATGAACATTGATAAAGTGAATTTTATTTCCTGAACTTTCTTGAGCTTGAACATTCCCATACCATGACAAAGCTAAAAAAGTGCTTGCAAGGGCTAAACTAGTTAATTTCTTTTTCATTCTTACTTCCTCAGTCTCTCTAATGTTTCCTTAAATATCTCTGGGATATCTGCTGTAAATTCCAAAATCTCACCTGTTCTCGGATGAGTAAAACCTAAAGTCTTGGCATGAAGAAATTGCCCAAGCCCTTTCAGGGTCTTACGTGGACCATAGACTTCATCACCAGCGACTGGATGACCGATGTAAGCCATATGAACACGGATTTGATGAGTGCGACCTGTTTCCAGCTGCAGCTCCACTAAACTGTAATCACCAAAACGTTCCAAGACGTGAAAACGCGTCACTGCAGGCTTCCCTTTCGCAGTCACAGCCTGTTTCTTACGGTCTTTTTCACTACGACCAATCGGTGCTTCAATCACACCACGATCATTTGGTAGATTTCCATGAACAATCGCCCAATATTTACGTAAAGACTTTTTATCCTTGAGTTCTTGGGCAAGTGCTAGATGCGCCTCATCGTTTTTAGCAATCATGAGAAGGCCTGATGTATCCTTATCAATACGATGAACAATTCCTGGGCGTAAAACCCCATTGATACCCGACAAGTCCTTAATATGATACATAAGGGCGTTTACTAGGGTTCCGCTGGTATGACCAGCACTCGGATGCACCACCATTCCCTGAGGTTTGTTAACGACGGCGACATCCTCATCTTGGTAGATAATCTCTAGCGGAATATCCTCAGCCACATACTCTAAGACCTCTGGTTCTGGCACATGGTAAGTGACGATATCGCCCTCTTGGACAGTGTATTTAGCTTTCTTGACTTGGCCATTGACCAAGACCTGGCCTGATTTAATTTGTTCATTCGCGAGACTGCGTGATAATTCTGTCAAATCCGACAAAGCCTTATCCAAACGCAGGCCACCAGTTTCAATTTTAATTTCCATTTATTTCCTCTTTTAGCATTGCAATCAATAAAATAATCACTCCAACTGTCAGATAGCTATCTGCAACATTGAAAATTGCAAAATTGATAAAGTCAAGGTGGAACATATCCACAACAAATCCCTGACCGATCCTGTCAATAAAATTTCCAAGTCCACCTGCGATGATCAAGGTCAAACCTAAGACCATCCAGAGTGAGTCCTCCATATGTTTATGTAGATACCAAATGGCACCTACCACGACAACCAGAGTAATGATAGCGAATAACAACTGCTGATCTTGTAAGATAGAAAAGGCTGCCCCTCGATTTTGCAGGTAGGTCAAGCTAACGAGATTGGGTATCCAAGAGCGCACTTCACCTAGTGGAATCTGCCAGACGATATAGGATTTGACTAACTGATCCAGCGCAATCAAAAGCAGTACAACGACTGCCACTATTCCTCTTTTTTTCATGATTTCCTCTTCTGATTAAAATATTCTTGCATGACTTCTACAAAGAGAGTCCCAGCTTGACTAAGCTCCACTTCTTCACGTTTAACATAGACCATGCGGTTATCCAAATTATCCTTGAGACGAATAACTGTGATTCCATTGACACTGTCACTATCTAAAAATCCAGAACCTGTCGCATAGGCGTCCGTCCGCTCCAAAATACCATTCAAGGTAGCACGGTCTGTCACATTAAACATCTGTGAGCTAGCGCTGGTATCAACAAAGTTCTCCGAATAATAAAGGTACTCGTCTTTCTCTTGAGTAAAACGAACCGTTGGTAGATCCGCTAGATCCCCCATAACCAATTCCTCTTTCTGAGCCAAAGGATGCCCCTCACGGAGATAAATATGGGTATGGAAGGGAATCAATTCAATGACTTCCAGACCTAGCTTTTCAACCCGCTGCATAATACCCTTTTTATTTTGATTGTTAAGGTAGATAATCCCAATCTCACTGTGACCTTGTGCTACTTCATCTAAGATTTGAACAGTAGTTGATTCAAAAATACGGAAGTTCTTATAATCAGGATAGCGCTCTGAAAAGGCCGTAATAGTTGGTGGCAAGAAGTCATAGTGCTGACTAGCAATGGAAAATTCATCTTTTTCTTCTTCAGGATTGGCATACTGATTTTGAAAAATATCAAATCCCTTGACCAATTCTTGCGCTTTTTCATAAAATTCCATCCCACGACGGGTCAAGAAAGTCCCTGAGCTAGTCCGACGGAAAATCTTAAAACCCAACTCTTTTTCCAAATCACGAACAGAAATGGACAGACTCGGCTGACTAACATACATCTTTTCAGCAGCTTCACGAAAAGTACCGCTATTCGCAATAGCCACAACGTAGCGTAATTGTTGAATGTTCATCTTCTACTCCCAACTTCTTTATCTTTTCATTATACCATATTTTAGAAGTTTTCCAAAAAGGAAAAAAATCAGGAACTTTTCAAGTCTCAAATGAGACTCTAACATCCCAATACAAGAGTTAGAATGATATCTTTTTCAGTCCTCATTTTGGTTCAAACAAATAAAAACAGCAAATCTTGTTGATTTACCGTTTAAAACATGATACAAGAAAACTCTCTAAAAATTTCTTGAATTCTATAAATCAACTAGAAAAAACTCTTCAATCCTATTAACTATATCTGGACTTATCTCCCAGATCCCAACATAAGGCTGTTCAATATACTGTTTTTCTTTCATAGTTTATAGATAGGCTACACTATCATTTTCTTCATTCTGATGAGTGAATTTGATAATGATGTAATCTTTATCATTTGTCGGTTGATCATTGAAACTCTCCAAAGTTGTAGATTTGGACTGTTTCTGTATCTCCTCAATCAATTTTGAAATTTCTTCCCTCTTGGTTATTGTTTTAACATTTTTAGAAATTTTTTTCTTCAAGGAAATTACAGAGACCGTTTCAGGTTCAGGAAGAATCAATTTTTTCTTACTAACACAAGCAGATAAAACAAGAAAAGAAATTGAACAGACTATTATGGCAAAAAGCTTTTTCATACAGGTTTACATCCTTTCCATATCCCTGCTTCCTTACTAAGATNCAATTATCATATCAAATCTTAGCAATTTTTACAATATCTTATTCCCTTATAAAATTCACTACTGTAAAAGCNCTACTTTCAACTATTTTTTCATTGTAAAATAAAGTAGCCGACAAGTTCGCTTCTTACATAGGATTTTAAAATATGAGTACCAAAACAAAAAACAGGCTCTCCGAAAACTCGGAAAGCCTAATTTTATGCTACTTCTAGCTTCCTCGCCTTTACAGTTCAAGGCTCGGGATAAAAAGGTTCACTGGACCTTTTTATTTAGCGATTGGGTAAACAGAAACTTGTTTTTTATCGCGTCCTTTACGTTCAAAGCGTACTACACCTTCAACTTTAGCGAACAAAGTATCATCTCCACCACGTCCAACGTTTACACCTGGATAGATGTGTGTACCACGTTGACGATAAAGGATTGATCCACCTGTTACAGTTTGTCCGTCAGCTGCTTTAGCTCCAAGACGTTTCGCTTGTGAATCACGTCCGTTTGATGTAGAACCTCCACCTTTTTTGTGGGCGAAAAGTTGCAAGTTGTTAAGAGTCATTTTTAACATAATGTTTTCCTCCGTGTTAGTTTTCTGTGATAACTCTGGTTTGGACGAACTCAGAAGAGTTCTCCGATAAGTTTGCCATACCTAAGAAAAATGATTCAAAGAATAACTGGGTCATTTCTCTCTGGTGTGAAGGAAGATCTTTTGGAATTTCAACCATCAGATAGCCACCTTCATCTTCGTTTAATTCTAGGATTGGTTCATAGCCTGCAAATTTCTCAATAGAATTGATAAAGTTAATGGCAAGCGTAGAAACCGATGCACACACGACATCTAAGCCGTATTCGCCACTCTCGGCGTGTCCAGTAATTTCCGCACTCCTCAGCTCGCCATCTTCGGCTCTCTCAAAGACTGCTTGTATCATGTGTTCTCCTTAAAATTAAGCGTTGATTGCGTTGATGACAACTTTTGTATATGGTTGACGGTGACCTTGTTTACGGTGGCTACCTTTTTTAGGTTTGTACTTGTAAGTAACAACTTTCTTTTGTTTTCCTTGTTTTTCAACAGTTCCAACTACAGTAGCTCCAGCAACAAGTGGAGTTCCGACAACAGTGTTTTCACCACCAACAAGAACAACTTCGTTAAAAGTAACTTCTTGACCAGCTTCAACGTTCAATTTTTCAACGTAAACTGCTTGACCAACTTCAACTTTAACTTGTTTTCCGCCAGTTTTGATAATTGCGTATGTGCTCATTATGCACCTCCTATGATTTTTATGGGTTTCCCCGAATTTTTTGTGAAGACTCGCCTAGCATCGTGGGACGAACCACTTAAAAGAAGAGCTCTAAGTATAACAAAGAATAAACTAGGAATTGAGCCGAAGGCATAACTTATGTTAGGCAAGGCGACAACGACGAAGTTTAAATTTGTTATACGACGAGCAACGATGTTCGTGCGGTTGCACAGGAATGTGCATAGTCAACTCTTCAAGTATAGCATATCTCCTATTTTCTTACAAGTAATAACACCTAAAATGAAGCTTTTTCTTTTACTTTTTTCTGCCACGAGGCAAAAAGCATACTGAGATAAAAAATACTCATCATAATAGGAACACCAAGAATGGTCTTTTCATGATAGAAAATCGTCAAATAGGCTGAAAAGACAACGCCAAGGACAAAACTACTAAGCAGGCTAACAAATATGAACCCTTCACGCAAAAAAGGAGTGTGCTTGGTTCGGAAATAATCTCCAAAAGCCAGCATGGTCCGTTTGATATTTCCTGTCATAAAGGCATTGTTATAAGCAATACCCGATACTTCTCCAAAAGCGGTTGTCACCAACCCCATACAGAAGGCCAAGGGCGGTACTAAATAGATATTATCCACAGTCTGAGGCACAAAACCAATAATGATTGATAAGATTGCCAAAGGAAGCAATGACAAAATTGGTTTTTTCACAATTCTCAATTTTTCCTTATAAACAGTTAATAAAAAGACACCCATCATAAAAGCTAGTAAGGTGAGAACCTTGTCCCTAACATCTGAAACATTATTTTGGATTAATTCTACTGATAGAAAGACAACATTCCCAGTTTGTCCAGCTACAAGAGTATTCCCTCGCACAATAAAAGTATAGGCATCTACATATCCTGCACAAAAAGTCAAAAAAAGCGCTAGCCTCTTAGACTGACGTGATATTTTTCTTATAGGTAGTAACCTCATTTTCCCTCCCATTTCATTTACTCATCTTATTATTGTACCACTTTCTTTGGAAAAGACCTAGTAGCTTATTTGAAATTTTTTACCCTCTGTTGGATAGTCCCGTCTATCTATGTTATAATGAAAGAAGGATTTGAAATCGGAAAAGGAGTAACTATGCTTAAATTAGGTGTCATCGGAACAGGGGCTATCAGCCACCACTTCATAGAAGCAGCCCATACCAGTGGAGAATACAAGCTGGTCGCAGTCTATTCTAGAAAACTAGAAACTGCAGCAACCTTTGCTTCTCGCTATCAGGATATCCAACTCTTTGATCAAGTAGAGGACTTCTTCAGGTCTTCCTTTGATGTAGTCTATATTGCTAGTCCAAACTCCTTACATTTTGCTCAGGCAAAAGCTGCCTTGACTGCTGGTAAACACGTCATTCTTGAAAAGCCAGCTGTCACTCAACCACAAGAATGGCTGAATCTGATTCAAACGGCTGAGGAAAATCACTGTTTTATCTTTGAGGCAGCTCGTAATTATCACGAAAAGGCTTTCACTACTATCAAGAGTTTTTTGGCAGACAAGCAAATCTTAGGAGCTGATTTCAATTATGCCAAATATTCTTCCAAGATGCCGGACTTATTGGCTGGACAGACACCTAACGTCTTTTCAAACCATTTTGCTGGAGGAGCCCTTATGGATTTGGGGATTTATCCCCTCTACGCTGCCGTTCGTCTTTTGGGAAAGGCTCAGGACGCAACCTATCAGGGGCAACAGCTTGACAATAGTATTGACCTGAATGGAGACGGAATCCTCTTTTACACTGACTTTCAAGTTCATATCAAGGCTGGGAAAAACATCACTTCCAATCTTCCTTGCGAGATTTACACAGCAGATGGAACCTTGACTCTCAACACGATTGAACATGTTCGCTCAGCTATTTTTAGCGACCACCAAGGAAATCAAGTCCATCTTCCTATCCAACAGGCTCCTCATACGATGACTGAGGAAGTCGCTGCATTTGCACAGATGATTCAGCAACCAGACCAGACACTCTACCAGAATTGGCTGGATGATGCAGGCTCTGTTCATGATCTACTATATACCATGCGCCAGACTGCTGGCATTAGATTTGAGGCAGAAAATGAAAACTAAACTACCGACTGAATGGCAAGAACTGAGCGACCAACTCGGTTTCCAAGAATTTACCCCCATTCAAACTCAACTATTTGAGCCACTTCTTGCAGGAGAAAATCTTCTAGGAGTGAGCCCAACAGGAACTGGCAAGACCCTCGCTTATCTCCTACCAAGTCTTCTCAGACTACAAAAGAAAAAAGCCCAACAACTCTTGATACTAGCACCAAATACGGAACTTGCTGGTCAGATTTTTGATGTATGTAAAACGTGGGCAGAAACTATCGGCTTGACTGCCCAACTCTTCTTATCAGGTTCGAGTCAGAAACGCCAGATTGAACGCCTAAAAAAAGGACCAGAAATTCTGATTGGAACTCCTGGCCGTATCTTTGAACTAATTAAATTGAAAAAAATCAAGATGATGAATGTGGAAACCATCATCCTGGATGAATTCGACCAATTACTAGATGATTCTCAGATTCACTTTGTCGAGAAAATCACTCACTACGCACCGCGTGACCACCAACTCGTCTACATGAGTGCGACGACCAAGTTTGACCAAGAAAAGATTGCGCCCAACACACGTATCATTGATCTTTCTGACCAAAAATTGGACAACATCCAACATTTCTATATGCAGGTAGATCAACGTCACCGAGTGGATATGCTACGAAAGCTGACTCATGTAGAGGATTTCCGCGGACTGGTCTTCTTTAACAGCCTATCAGACCTTGGAAGTGCAGAAGAAAAATTACAGTATCGTGATATCTTGGCTGTTTCCCTCGCTAGTGATGTTAATGTCAAATTTAGAAAAGTCATCTTAGAAAAGTTTAGAGACAAGCAACTAACCCTGCTTCTTGCAACAGACCTTCTGGCTCGTGGAATTGATATCGATAGTCTAGAGTGTGTCGTAAACTTTGATGTTCCTAGAGACATCGAAACCTACACCCACCGTGCTGGCCGTACTGGCCGTATGGGCAAGGAAGGTTATGTTATCACTCTCGTCACTCATCCAGAAGAACTAAAAAAACTCAAGAAATTTGCAAGCTTACATGAAATTGTCTTGAAAAACCAAGAACTCTATATCAAATGAAGCCCCATTTGCTCTATGCACATCAAGTGTATGGAGCTTTTTTGTAAGCAATACTTCAATTTTAGTTCAATACCAGAAAAAAGAACCTTGCAAAGCAAGATTCTTTTAGTGTCTGACTTAAATAATTGTTCTTCTGGGAACTAAATCGAATTAAGCTTCGATTTCTGTAACCATACCTGAACCAACAGTACGTCCACCCTCACGGATAGAGAATGTAGTACCTTGTTCTACGGCGATTGGGTGGATCAACTCAACGTCGATTGTCACGTTATCACCAGGCATTACCATTTCAGTACCTGCTGGAAGTTCGATTGAACCTGTAACGTCAGTAGTACGGAAGTAGAATTGTGGACGGTAGTTGTTGAAGAATGGAGTGTGACGTCCACCTTCTTCTTTAGTAAGGATGTAAACTTCACCTTTGAATTTAGTGTGTGGGTTGATTGAACCTGGTTTAGCGATAACTTGTCCACGTTCGATTTCATCACGTTGAACACCACGAAGAAGGACACCTACGTTATCTCCGGCAAGACCTTCGTCAAGTTGTTTACGGAACATTTCAACACCAGTAACAACTGCTTTTTGAGTTTCTTCTTTGATACCAACGATTTCGATTTCGTCGTTGACTTTAACGATACCACGGTCGATACGTCCTGAAGCAACTGTACCACGTCCAGTGATTGAGAATACGTCTTCGACTGGAAGAAGCAATGGTTTGTCAGTGTCACGTTCTGGTTCTGGGATGTACTCATCAACTGTGTTCATCAATTCCATAACGATGTCTTCGTATTTAGAATCACCTTCAAGAGCTTTAAGAGCTGAACCTTGGATAACTGGAAGATCGTCACCTGGGAAGTCGTATTCTGACAATAGGTCACGGATTTCCATTTCAACCAATTCAAGCAATTCTTCGTCGTCAACCAAGTCAACTTTGTTCATGAAGACGATAAGGTGTTTAACACCAACCTGACGTGAAAGAAGGATGTGCTCACGAGTTTGTGGCATTGGTCCATCAGTTGAAGCTACTACAAGGATAGCTCCGTCCATTTGAGCGGCACCAGTGATCATGTTTTTAACGTAGTCCGCGTGTCCTGGAGCGTCGATGTGAGCATAGTGACGTTTTTCAGTTTCGTACTCAACGTGCGCAGTGTTGATTGTGATACCGCGTTCGCGTTCTTCTGGAGCAGCATCGATAGACGCATAGTCTTTAGGTTGGTTAACTGATGAAGGCAAACGACGTGCCAAAACAGTTGTGATAGCTGCAGTTAGGGTAGTTTTACCGTGGTCAACGTGTCCGATAGTACCAATGTTAACGTGTGGTTTACTACGATCGTATTTTTCTTTTGCCATTTGAGTAAAAGCCTCCAATAAAATATATTTTATAGATAGACAGTAGGCAATACAGTCTAACTTTCCTTACTATTTTATCAAATTTCAGCTAAATTGCAAGTGTTTTACAAAGTTTTTGTGAATTATTCTTAATCGGCTAATCTAAACGGCACTTCTACTCCTATCACTTAGCTAAACAAAAAGAAAAATCAGGAATTCCTGACTTTTACTTAGCTAATTCTCTTTCTCGTTCTTTCATTATTTTATGATTTTCATACAAACGTGATAAAAACTTAGAAATTTCTTTTAAGATAGAATAGGTTGGTACTGCCACAATCATACCAATGACGCCATAGATGTTACTTGATAATAAAAGTAATACTAAAATCGTAATTGGATGAACCTTCATCACTCCGCCAACGATTCGAGGGTAAAGGATGTTCCCATCCACTTGCTGAACAATCAGCATATAAATAACTGCAATCAGCATTCTATGAGGATCAGTAAAGACATTTGCGATAATCATTGGAATCAGGCCGATACTTGGTCCTACATACGGAATGAGATTGGCCAATCCTGAAAAGATGGCAAAGACCAAAGCGTATTTTAAACCGATTACGCTATATCCGATAAAGGCCAAACAACCAATAATAATCGCATCAATGGCGACTCCACTAATATATCGAGCAATTGTCGCATTCAAATTTTTTAAGAGGCCTGCAATATGCAACTTATCTCTCTTTAAAACAGTACGTTCAAGCATCGGTAAAAATTTGTGACCATCTAACAAAAAATAAACCAAAAACACAGGTGTCATGATAATAATTAAAACAGTACTAAAGAGAGCTGATAGGATACTTCCGACACTATTGGTCACACTATTTAGTATATTTTGTAAAATATCTACATAAGAAAGATTTAACTGTTGAATAGTCGCTTGAATATCTAAATTTTGAAAGGCTGGATAAGTAGATAAATCCACAATCAAATCTTGTAAACGACTGTAGATAGTCTGGCTAGTCGCAATCAAGCTGGTCAACTGATTGACCAAAATCGGTAAGAGATAGACTACCCCAATAACTAGCCCCCAAACCAAGGCACACAAAGTTAGTAGAATACCAATGATACGATTAATTTTGAAATACTTTTGTAAAAAATTTACAATAGGATTGGTCAAATAATATAAAAAACTACCTAGAAGAAAGGGAATCATGATGGTGTTTGCAACACTTACAAAAGGCGTTATAATCCCCCCCATCTGTCTCCATAAATAAAAGATGATGGTTAATAATAAAATCTCACTAGTCCAAAAAAATAATTTATTCTTACGAAACATGGGGTACCTCCATTCATCTATTTTACCACACTTTCAAAAAAGCTTCTTTCTTCTATCGTGAAACTGGGAATATTTTTTTCTTTATGTTAGAATAAACTTACTATGAAAAAAATCATTTTAACTCTACTAAGCTTATCCGTGATTGGCTCTGCATCTACTGTTGCTGCTCAAGATTTTAATATTGCTGCTAAACATGCCATTGCTGTTGAAGCAAATACTGGTAAAATACTTTATGAAAAAGATGCAACTCAGCCAGTCGAAATCGCCTCTATTACAAAACTACTGACAGTCTACCTTGTTTATGAGGCATTAGATAAAGGAACAATCACCTTATCAACTCCTGTAGATATTTCAGATTATCCTTATCGATTGACAACAAATTCTGAAGCAAGTAACGTTCCTATGGAGGCTCGTAATTATACTGTCGAACAACTACTTGAAGCAACATTAGTATCTAGTGCTAACAGCGCAGCCATTGCTCTAGCTGAGAAAATTGCTGGCTCAGAAAAAGATTTCGTCGATATGATGCGGGCAAAACTCTTGGAATGGGGAATTCAGGATGCCACTGTTGTCAATACGACAGGTCTTAACAATGAAACTCTAGGAGATAACATTTACCCAGGTTCTAAAAAAGATGAGGAAAATAAGCTTAGTGCTTATGATGTCGCTATTGTTGCTCGCAACCTCATCAAAAAATACCCACAAGTCTTGGAAATCACAAAAAAACCTTCTTCTACTTTTGCTGGAATGACAATCACTTCGACCAACTACATGTTAGAAGGAATGCCTGCTCATCGAGGTGGCTTTGACGGACTTAAGACAGGAACGACAGACAAAGCTGGAGAATCGTTTGTTGGTACTACTGTCGAGAAAGGAATGAGGGTTATTACAGTTGTTTTGAATGCAGACCATCAAGACAATAATCCTTACGCTCGTTTCACAGCTACATCTTCACTAATGGATTATATCTCTTCTACATTCACGCTTCGTAAAATCGTTCAAAAAGGCGATGCCTATCAAGATAGCAAAGCTCCTGTACAAGATGGAAAAGAAGATGCTGTCACTGCAGTTGCCAAAGATGATATCACTCTAATTGAACATGTTGGGAGCCAATCTTCCCAATCTATTCAATTCACACCTGATTCCAAAGCAATCCCAGCACCACTTGAAGCTGGAACAGTGGTTGGACATTTGACTTATGAAGACAAGGACTTGATTGGTCAAGGTTACATTACCACTGAACGTCCTAGTTTCGAAATGGTAGCGGAAAAAAAAGTTGAAAAAGCCTTCTTCTTAAAAATTTGGTGGAATCAGTTTATTCGATTTATCAACGAAAAATTATAAAAAAATCGCGATTTAAACCGCGATTTTTTTATTATAAGTTCTTCTTCAAAGTCCTTGATTTTGGGTAAATTTAAAATCAAATTTTACCCAACTGAACCTTCCATCTCATAGCTAATCAATCGGTTCAGCTCAACCGCATATTCCATTGGAAGTTCTTTTGTGAAGGGCTCTACAAATCCCATGACAATCATCTCTGTTGCCTCAGATTCTGACAAACCACGACTCATGAGGTAATAGAGTTGTTCTTCTGAAATCTTAGATACCTTGGCTTCGTGCTCCAAAGCAACTTGTGAGTTATGAATTTCATTAAATGGAATGGTATCTGATGCTGACAAGTCATCCATGATAATGGTATCACACTCGATGTGAGAAACAGACTTCTTAGAGTTTTTGTTAAAGGTTACCTGTCCACGGTAGTCAACCTTTCCTCCGCCTTTAGCGATGGATTTAGACACGATAGACGAGCTTGTATGTGGAGCGTTGTGGATCATCTTAGCACCCGTGTCTTGGTGTTGCCCAGCATTGGCAAAGGCGATAGAGAGCATAGTACCACGCGCCCCTTCTCCATCTAGGTAAACAGATGGGTATTTCATGGTTGTTTTGGCACCCAAGTTTCCATCAATCCACTCAACAGTCGCATCTTTTTGGGCTTTAGCACGCTTAGTAACCAAGTTATAAACGTTATCAGACCAGTTTTGGATGGTTGTATAACGCATATAAGCTCCATCCAAGGCAAAGATTTCTACGATGGCGGCGTGCAAGCTGTTACTTGAATAAGTTGGTGCTGTACATCCTTCTACGTAGTGGACACTTGCTCCCTCATCAACGATAATCAAGGTACGTTCAAACTGACCAGTATTTTCGTTGTTGATACGGAAGTAAGTTTGAAGTGGGATATCTACCTTGACCCCTTTTGGTACGTAAATAAAGGTTCCACCAGACCATACTGCTGAGTTGAGTGCAGCCAACTTGTTATCTGTTGGCGGTACCAACTTGGCAAAGTATTGTTTAAACAAGTCTGGGTATTCCTTGAGGGCAGAATCTGTATCTGTAAAGATAATGCCCAATTTTTGGAACTCTTCCTTCATATTGTGGTAAACTACTTCTGACTCATACTGGGCAGAGGCACCGGCTAGATAAGCACGCTCAGCTTCAGGAATCCCGATACGTTCAAAGGTTTCTTTAATCTTTTCAGGAACGTCATCCCATGAACGGGCTGGCTTATCAGATGGTTTTTGGTAGTAAATCAAGTCATCAAAGTCAATCTCTGACAAGTCTGCTCCCCAAGTTTGCATGGGCATTTTTTTGAAGGTTTCATAAGACTTCAAACGGAATTCTAGCATCCACTCAGGTTCTCCCTTAGCAGCTGATAATTCGCGAATGACATCTTCGTTCAATCCTTTTCCTGTCGATAGGACAGGCTCTACATCGTCATGGAAACCAAATTTATATTCACCAAGATCAATTGGTTTTGGTTCTACTCTTTCTTCAGCCATAATATCCTTTCTTTCATTCTTCATTTCTAATAGTTCATAAGACAAAAGAAACTTGTCTTACTTTTTTTCTTGATTTTCAATTGTTTTCTTAAGGGCATTCCAAGCCAAGGTTGCACACTTAATCCGTTGCGGAAATTTAGCAACACCTGACAAGAAGGCTGCATCACCTAGTTGGTCTTGGCGTTCATCTTTTTGCCCTTGAACCATTTCAGAAAAAATGGTCGCAAGTTCTAAAACTTCTTGCTTAGTCTTACCCAAAACAGCATCTGTCATCATACTAGCAGAAGCAGTTGAGATGGTACAACCTGAGTTTAGAAAAGCGATATCCTCCAATCGGTCTTCTGCATCAAACTTGACAGATAGGTTTATGACATCTCCACAGGTCGGATTGTTGAGACTGATTTGTTCAGCATCATCCAACTTCCCTTGATGATGTGGATTTTTCGAATGGTCCGCTACCACTGCCATATAAAGGCTATCTAGTTTAGAAAGTGCCATTGAAAAACTCCTTTGTCTTTTCTAGGGCATCGACTAGCTTGTCGCAATCTGCCTTGGTATTGTAGATATAAAAACTTGCACGAGCTGTTGCTGGAACTTCCAAATATTGGAGCAAAGGTTGAGCGCAATGATGACCTGCACGAACAGCTACTCCTTCATAATCAAGTGCTGTTGCAAGGTCATGCGGATGAAGGTCACCTAAATTAAAGGCAATGACACCTGAACGTTGAGCCAAGTTCTGCGAACCATAAATGGTCAATCCTTCAATCGCCTGCAGTTTTGGATAGACGTATGAAATCAATTCCTGCTCATGAGCTTCAATGGCATCCATACCAATCTTTTCCAGATAATCCACTGCTGCTGCAAGTCCAATAGCACCTGCCATATTTGGCGTTCCAGCCTCAAATTTCCAAGGCAATTCTTTCCAACTAGCAGATTGCTCATAGACGAAATCAATCATCTCACCGCCAAATTCAACTGGTGACATTTGTTCCAGATACTTCTCTTTGCCGTAAAGGACACCAATACCAGTTGGACCCGCCATCTTGTGACCTGAAAAGGCGAAGAAGTCCACATCCAAGTCCTGAACATCAATCTTCATATGGGGTGTAGATTGAGCACCATCTACCACCATGATAGCTCCAACCTTGTGGGCCATTTGCGTGATTTCTTTGATAGGATTAACCACACCAAGAACATTGGATGCGTGAGCTAGAGAGACAAACTTTACTCTATCAGTCAATTTAGCTCGAAAATCATCCATATCCAAGGCTCCATCCTTGAGATAAACATAGACCAGATCTGCTCCAGTCTTTCGACAGGCCTCCTGCCAAGGAATGATGTTGGAATGGTGTTCCATGACAGAAATCAAGACCTGGTCACCCTCAGTCAGAATCTCCTCAGCAAAGCGAGCTACCCAGTTAAGGCTGGTTGTCGTTCCTCTGGTGAAGAGAACTTCTTTTGTAGACCCTGCATTTATAAACTTACGAATGGTTTCACGAGCAGCTTCATAGGATGCTGTCGCCCGTTCCGCTAAGGTATGAACACCACGGTGAACATTGGCATTGTCCTGCTCATAGTAGCGGTTGATTATTTCCAGTACTGCTAGTGGTTTTTGTGTCGTCGCAGCATTGTCCAGATAGACCAGAGGTTCGTCGTTGACAATCTGGTCTAAAATTGGAAAATCCTTGCGAATCCCTTCTACATCTAACATAGGCTTCCCCTTAGCGTTTTGACAATTTTTCTTCGATCGTTGCAATCATTTCATCACGAACTTCCTTGACTGGAATCTCAACGATAACAGAGCCAAGGAAACCACGAACAACCAAGCGTTCTGCAGTTGCCTTATCCAAGCCACGGCTCATGAGATAGTACATGTCTTCTGGATCCACCTGACCGATAGAAGCCGCGTGTCCTGCAGTTACGTCATTTTCATCAATCAAAAGAATTGGATTGGCATCTGAACGCGCTTGGTCTGAAAGCATGAGAACACGACTTTCTTGTTGCGCATCGGCTCCCTTGGCACCCTTGATGATGTGACCGATACCGTTGAAGGTTAAAGTTGCTTTTTCAAGTATAACCCCATGTTGGAGGATATTTCCGATTGAGTTACAACCATAGTTAGTTACTCGGGTATCAATCCCTTGTACCTGACGGCCACTTGAAAGAGCTACCACTTTTAGGTCGGCATGGCTACCGTTACCAATCAAATCGCTATCAAAGTCCGCAACGACATTTCCTTCGTTCATAACACCGATTGCCCAGTCAATACTTGCATCGTTGCCCAATTTACCACGACGGCTAATGTAAGCAGTGACGTTTTCACCTAGACGATCGATAGCAGCAAATTTCACTTGCGCACCAGAACGAGCAATCACTTCAACTGTGATATTGGCAGTCGCTTTTGCACTGCCTTCACCACGTGACTCAAGACGTTCAAGATAACTAATCTTAGAATTTTTACCAGCGATAATCATAATATGCTTGTTAAACGGCACATCACTATCACTGTCTTGATAGAAAATTCCTTCGATTGGTTCTTTAATCTCAACGTTATCAGGAATATAAAGAACAGCACCACTGTTGAAATAAGCTGTGTGGTAGGCTGCCAACTTGTCATCGTCATACTTAACAGATGACATGAAGAATTCTTCTACGAGTTCTGGAATTTCTTCTAAAGCTGAATGGAAATCTGTGAAGACAACACCCTGTTCAGCCAACTCAACTGGAGTTTGTTCAAAAACAGTCTGAGTTCCTACTTGCACTAACTTCAAGTGGTTATCTAAAGCTGTGAAGTCTGGAACATTTGCTGATGGCTCACTTTCTGTAATCGTTCCATCGCCCAGATTCCAACGGTGGAATTTGACACGCTCAATAACTGGTAATTCTAAGCTCTCAATTTTATCAAAAGCTTTTTGACGGAGGTCAGCCAACCAGCTTGGTTCAGCGTGCATTTCTGAAAAAAGTTTAATATTTTCTTTAGTCATTTACTTCTCCTAAAAGATACGAGGGAATTACAATTCTTCCTTGTAGTCGTAGCCAAGTTCTTCAGCTAGTTTTGCGTATCCTTCACGTTCCAAACGCGCAGCCAATTCTGGACCACCAGAAAGGACAACACGCCCTTCCATCATCACGTGTACCACGTCTGGTGTGATGTAGTTCAAAAGGCGTTGGTAGTGAGTGATAATCATAGCACCAAAGCCTTCACCACGCATAGCATTAACACCTTTAGACACAACTTTAAGAGCGTCAATATCAAGACCAGAGTCAATCTCATCCAAAAGGGCAAATGTTGGCTCCAACATCAAAAGTTGAAGAATTTCATTACGTTTTTTCTCACCACCAGAGAAGCCTTCGTTGAGGTAACGCTCAGCCATTTCTTCTTTCATATTGAGCAATTCCATTTTCTCATCCAGTTTAGTAATGAACTCACGAACTGAAATCTTCTCATCATCTTCTTTACCAGCATTCATGGCTGCACGAAGAAACTCAGCATTGGTAATTCCAGGAATTTCAGACGGATATTGCATAGCAAGGAAAAGTCCCATACGCGCACGCTCGTCTACTTCCAATTCAAGAATGTTTACGCCATCAAACAAGACTTCACCTTTGGTAACTTCATAGTTTGGATTTCCCATGATAGCGGCTGAAAGAGTCGATTTACCCGTACCATTTGGTCCCATGATAGCGGCAATTTCTCCTGTTTTAAGGGTCAGGTTAACCCCTTTTAAAATTTCTTTTCCTTCAATCTCAACGTGAAGATCTTTGATCTCTAATACTGACATGATAGTTCCTTTCTTTTTCAAGACCTTTACAGTGCTTACTAGAAACATACTAGTTGTCTCTAGAAAATACGGTAATACTCAATAAAAATCAAAGAGCAAACTAGGAAGCTAACCGCAGGTTGCTCAAAGCACCGCTTTGAGGTTGCAGATAAAGCTGACGTGGTTTGAAGAGATTTTCGAAGAGTATAAAAGGTCAATAAATATACTTTTATAGTATAACAAAAAAAAGCCTAAAAGGCTTTGATTTTGTCTAGAAGCTGAGGACTAGTCTTTTCCTTTTAAATGCTGGTCAATGACATCTACTATTTTACCCATCAAGTAACTGACTCGAAAATTTCTAAAGAGCAAAATGGCCCAAAAGGCTGCCATAATATAGCGACCAGTCATCCAGGCTTCATTGAAAAAATAGGTCTCAGCAGCTGTAAACAGTGCAATGATAATAAATTGTTGTCTATTCATAAACTTATTGTAGCATGAAATCTTTCTTTAGTCTTCCTCTACCTTCACTTTATCAGCCAAAAATTCAAATCCTTCTGGAATCAGACTTTCTTCTTCTACTTCTTTTTCAGTTTGAGTAGATTTGGCTTTGGCTGAAAAGGCTGCGCGAACTTCTTTCCATTCCTCCATGGAAATGGCTAAAATCTCAGGTGAAAAACCTGCTTCCTGACTGAGGATATTGCCAAACATGGTGTTGAGATTGTCTCGTTTCATGGTTTGACCAGCATTGAAGTTAGACTCAAAAGCAAGAATAGCATGGTGTTCATTGGCCGCAACCGGTTGAGAGCCAACTAGTAGAGCCTTATCAGGGCCTCCTAGACTTTCAATCACCTCTCCCCAGGCATTCTGCAGACGAATCAGGTTTTGACGTGCTAAATCAGGATTTTCAACGGCCTCTTGTAGGATAGATTGAACTTTATTGCGATCCACACGATAGACTGTCTTGCCCGCTGCTGGGCGACTAGGTGCTGGACTAGTTGGCTTGGGTATAGTTCCTACATTTGCTAGTTCTTGCTTAAGACGCGCAACTTCCTGTCTCAATGCAGAAATTTCACTTTCAACCGCCCCTGAAAGAGCTGCTTCAGGCTTAATCTCTGCCAAACGGATGGTCATCATCTCAGCATAAATCTTGGGCTGCAAACTAGACTTAATATCTGCTAAACTGACTGTCGCTAAGCGAATCATTTCAAACAAATTTTCCTGGGGAAGTGCCAAATTCTCTACAAAGACTGGACTATGATGAGTGTTTTCTCCCCCTGTTTGAACAATTAACAAATCTCTTAAATAGTGCAAAAGGTCAGTCACAAAACGAGTCATGCTCTTACCATTGTCAAAAAGAAGATTCAAGCAAGACAAAGCCTTGGGAACATCCTGTTGAGATAAGGCAAACACATAATTATCCAAGGCTGATAGACTAATGGTGCCAGTAATTTCTTCAGAGATGGCAGTCGTCAGCTCATTTCCCTGTGTCAAACTCAGGGCTTGATCCAAAATTGACAAGGCGTCTCGCATTCCACCTTCAGCCCGTCTGGCAATGATTTCCACAGCCTCTGGTTCAGAACTGATATTTTCTTTTTCTAAGATATAGTGGATATGTTCCTTAATATCCTGTGTCTTAATCGATTTAAATTCAAAACGTTGCACACGGGATAGAATAGTGGCAGGAATCTTGTGCAATTCAGTAGTGGCCAAAATAAAGACCACATTCTGTGTTGGCTCTTCCAGCGTCTTTAGGAGGGCATTAAAAGCCCCTGTAGACAGCATGTGAACCTCGTCTATGATATAGACCTTATAACGGGCAAGACTAGGCGCATAGGTAGATTTATCACGAATTTCACGGATTTCATCTACCCCATTATTAGAGGCTGCATCCATTTCAATGACATCTTCTAAACTACCATCTGTCACTGCTTGACAAATATAGCAGTTATTACACGGTTCACCACCCACTTGATTTGGACAGTTCATAGCTTTGGCAAAAATCTTGGCTACACTGGTTTTTCCCGTTCCACGAGGACCAGAAAAAAGATAAGCGTGACTTATTTTCTCTTGCTCTACTGCTTGTTTAAGAGTCTTAGCCACAACTTCCTGTCCAACCAACTGGGAGAAGTTTTGACTTCTATATTTTCGATAAAGTGCTTGATACATTAGGCTTTCTCCCCAAACATTGTAAAGTCCCATTCTGTCTTTTCAAGCAAAATAGCGACAAATTGTTCCAAATAATCTCGATCCATAGCATCATAATCATCAATCTCTGAAGAATCCAAATCCAGAACTCCAAGTAATTGACCATTCTTTATCATCGGCACAACAATTTCACTTTTAGCTCGACTATCACAAGAAATATAGTTGGGATAAGTTGTTACATCACCAACCAGAACAGTTTCCTGAAAATGAGCTGCCTCCCCACAAACACCCTTGCCTAGTGCAATACGGATACAGGAAACACCTCCTTGGAAGGGACCTAAAATCAATTCCTCTCCATCGAACAAATAAAAGCCTGCAAATACAGTATTGGAAAAGCGTGATTTTAAAAGAGCACTGGCGTTGGAAAGATTAGCCAAGACATTGGTTTCACCTTCCAATAAAAAAGAGAGCTCTTCATTTAACATTTGATAACGCGATTGTTTTTCTGATTCTAACATAGAACTATTATATCAAAAAAGACTTACAGACAAAAGAAAAATCCCTTGTTAAGTAAACAAAGGATTTTGTGAATTTTCAATTTGATTAAAGTTCAATATCACCGAACAAGTCAGCCATTGAGAATCCTGTTTGTGTTTCTGGAAGTTCGAAATCACGTTTTTCTTGACGTTTTGGACGACGTGGACGAGCAGCACGTTTTTCTTCTTTTTGTCCTTCTTCTTGAGCTGGACGCTCTTCAAGAGCTTTGATAGAAAGTGATACGCGCTCTGCATCTGCGTTAACTTCAAGAACTTTAACTTGAACTTCTTGACCAACTTTAAGAGCTTCTTTTGGATTTTCAATACGTTTGTGTGAAATTTGTGATACGTGAACAAGTCCATCAATACCTGGCAATACTTCAACAAATGCACCGAAATCAGTCAAACGTTTAACTGTTCCTTCTACTACATCACCTTTAGCCAATTTTTGCTCAACGCCATCCCATGGTCCAGGTGTTGTTGCTTTAAGTGAAAGTGATACACGTCCTTCTTCTTCGTTAAGATCAAGAATTTTCACTTCAATTTCTTCACCAACAGTTACAACTGATTTTGGTGAAACGTTACGTTCGTGTGACAATTCAGTCAAGTGAACCAATCCGTCAACACCACCAAGATCGATGAAAGCACCGAAGCTTGTAATACGAGCAACTTTACCAGTTACTACATCACCAACAGCCAATTTACCGAATACTTCAGCGCGAGCTGCTGCTGTAGCTGCTTCAACAACTTCACGACGTGAAAGGATAAAGCGGTTTTCTTTAGCGTCAACTTCTTTGATTTTAGCGTCAAATTCTTGACCTACAAAACGCTCAGTGTTACGTACGAAACGAGTATCCAACATTGAAGCTGGGATAAATCCACGAACACCTTCAAATTCTACTGAAAGTCCACCTTTAACGGCACGAGTTCCTTTAACAGTAACAACTTCTTCTTCGCGACCAACAAGTTTGTCCCATGCTTTGCGAGCTTCAAGGCGTTTTTTAGATACAAGGTATGTAACTGTATCAGTATCTTTACCAACTACTTGACGAAGTACAAGAACATCCAATACTTCTCCTACTTTAACAAAGTCATTGATATCTGCATCGCGATCGTTTGTCAATTCGCGAAGAGTCAAGACACCTTCAACACCAGTTCCAGAGATTGCAACGTTAGCTTGAGTCGCATCAACTGTCAATACTTCAGCACTAACAACATCACCAGTCTCAACTTGGCTAACGCTATTTAGCAAATCTTCAAATTCGTTCATCTAAAAAATCCTCCAACAATCAAGTTTTTCTTAAACTTGACATACTTATAATTTTTTTCCTAAGCACCCGCAAGGACATGTTTATATCGTTCACGTCTTTCAATTATAAAAATAAAATACCCTAAGATATTTTGCTTTTTATCTTGATCATTACCTAAGAACTGGGGTAGCTGGATTCGAACCAACGCATGAGGGAGTCAAAGTCCCTTGCCTTACCGCTTGGCTATACCCCATTGATGAAATGGAGAGAGAGGGATTCGAACCCCCGAACCCGAAGGAGCGGATTTACAGTCCGCCGCGTTTAGCCTCTTCGCTATCTCTCCTACAATCAACATGGACTATTATATCATGAAAATTTCAAAAAAACAAGACTTATTTTGCTAAATTATAATTTTCAATCAAAATTTCCACAGCTTTTTCCAATTTTTTATAAAAACTGTCGACATTCCCATTCTTTATAATAGCAAACTGTCCATCTAATTCGGCAATTTCTCCGATAACTTTTTTACCAATGGTCAAAGTATAACCTTCAAAACTGTCTTTTCCTACATTAACTTTGGCATCTGCTACTTGAATTTCGATTTTCTTATCTTTCTTACTCATTTCATACCTCTCTTCACTTTTTCTATTTTACAAGAAAATCCAAAAACTAGCAAGAAAAAACTCTATATCATTCCGTGTCTGATATAGAGTTTTCTGCTTTATTTAATGTGTTTTTCTAGTTCTTTTTGGTACTTACCATTTGATTCCAATTTTTCTTTTTGCCATTTTTTCAGTGCTTCTTCATATTCTTTGGTCGTAACAATATCTTTTTGCAATTTCATTCCTTTAAAGATATATGGATCACCCTTAATACCAACTTGTGAGTATGGTTTTGAGAATGGCACGACATTACTTACAACTGGAGAACCACCAGATGAGGCTGTTGGCATCAATAATGAACTATCTGTCAACCAAGCTTGAGCCTTGGCATATTTTTCATAGCGCTCTTCAAGATTCGTAGTTTCTGAATCGGCATCATCCAATAATTTCTTATACTGGTCCAAACCAACCTTAGCTACGACATCCTTGTCTTTTCCTTTAGTGATACCTAGGTGTTTCATAGCAGAACCTGATTTAGGATCCATGATAGTTAAATAAGATGCTGGGTCTTGATAACTTGGAGCCCATCCTGTACTATTCAAATCATAGTCTTTTTGGGAAGGAACACGCGCTTGTGAAGTGATTGTTTCCTTTTCATTATCTGTCATTTGAAGAACGTCGATGACAACATTTTCAGCACCAAGAGTTGATTCGATTGACTGTTTGAAAGAGTTACTTTGTTGAACGGCGATGGTATCTGTTTGTTCAACTGGAACATCTAAGTGAATTGGGAAAGTTACCCCTTTAGATTCTAAGTCTTTCTTAGCTTTTTCAAATGCTGCTTTAGCCTTGTCAGGGTTGTAGATAGAGTCCTTACCGTCAACTAGCTCAACACCTTTCCATTGGTCACCGTAGTTCACCAACTCTGATTGAGCAATTTGACCAAAGTTCTTACCACCTGCTTGTACAAAGTTATCTGGAACTAGACTGTTACGAATAATCTTGTCCGCACCGTCTTCACCGTTTAACTGAGCAGCATAAGAATGGCGGTTAAAGGCAAAGTTAATAGCCTGACGGAAGTCCTTATTAAGCATCGCTTCTTTTGTAGAAGTCTTTTGCTCTTCACTTGTTTTCGCAGTTTTATTATATGACTGACGATTTACGTTAAAGGTGAAGTAATAACTACTTGAGTCCTGTGGGCTATAAGTGATTTTATCTCCGTATTGCTCTAAAGTCGAAGCAAAGTTTGAGCTACTTGGGAAGAGACGGGCTGTCGTATAGGCACCAGAAGAGAAACTACGGATCAATGATTCCTGATCAGAACCATCGTAGTAAGTCAATTTGATCTTCTCAATTTTTACATTTTCTTTATCCCAGTAATTTGGATTTTTCTCGTATTCAATCAAGGATTTAGAAGTCAAAGTCTTCAAGAAATAAGGACCATTATAGAGAATCCCTGCTGGAGTAACGGCTCCATAATCTTTACCTGATGCCTTCAAAAACTCTTCATTTACAGGCAACATCGTCGCTGTTGTAACTTTAGAATTCCAAAAACTTTCTGGTTTGTTTAGGGTATATTCAACTGTATAATCGTCCAAGGCCTTGACACCAACTGTAGAGAAATCATTCGTTTCACCAGTCATGTAAGCATCCAATCCCTTGATTGAATTCTGGATGAGAGAGACACCGTCTGACTTGCCATCAGCTACGTGTTTTAGTCCTGTCACAAAGTCATGGGCTGTTACTTCTGCATATTCTTCACCCTCAGAAGTGTACCATTTCACTCCTTTACGAAGTTTATAAGTATAAGTCAAACCATCTTTTGATACAGACCAATCTTCAGCCAAGGAAGGAACAACATTGCCGTATTTATCATTTTCCATCAAACCATCAATAACATTTCCAATAACGTCTGTCGTCGATGTTCGAGTCGCTATACTGTAGTCCAATGATGCTGGATCTACTGCATAGACATAAGAAAATGTTGTCGGTGCATCTGCTTCTTTATCAGCTTTTCCACAAGCCACTAAAATAGCTGTCGTGCTCAGGACCACTCCTGCTGTTAAGAGCCACTTTTTCGATTTCATAAAAAATCTCCTTTTGTTTATTTTAATCTACTTTTACAATCCAACCTTCTGGCGCTTCAATATCGCCAAACTGAATACCAGTCAATTCATCATAAAGTTTACGTGTAATAGGCCCCACTTCGGTTTCACTATAGAATATATGAAAATCATCTCCATGTTGAATACCTCCAATTGGGGAAATCACTGCTGCTGTACCACATGCACCTGCCTCTACAAAACGGTCAAGGTTATCAATTGGGACATCACCCTCAATAGGAGTTAAGCCCAAGCTATGTTCTGCCAAGTAAAGCAAGGAATACTTGGTAATAGATGGCAAGATAGATGGACTCAATGGTGTTACAAATTCATTGTCAGCTGTAATTCCAAAGAAGTTAGCTGAACCGACTTCTTCAATCTTTGTATGTGTTGAAGGATCTAGATAGATAACATCTGAGAAATGGCGTGACTTGGCCATTTTCCCTGGCAAGAGACTTGCAGCATAGTTTCCACCAACCTTAGCCGCACCTGTACCATTTGGCGCTGCACGGTCGTATTCATCCTGAATCAAGAAGTTGGTTGGAACCAAACCACCCTTAAAGTAATTTCCAACTGGCATAGCAAAGATGGTGAAAATGTACTCTTCTGCTGGTTTAACCCCAATAATATCTCCGACACCAATCAAAAGAGGACGAAGATATAAGGTCCCACCTGTTCCGTATGGTGGTACGTATTCTTCATTGGCACGGACAACTGCTTTACAAGCTTCTACAAACATTTCTGTTGGAACTTGGGGCATCAAGAGACGGTCACATGTCCGTTGCAAGCGTTTGGCATTTTCGTCAGGACGGAAAAGTTGAACACTACCATCCTTAGTACGATAAGCTTTCAAACCTTCAAATGCTTGTTGGCCATAGTGAAGACTTGGAGAAGACTCTGAAATATGCAAGGTTGCATCCTCTGTAAGCTCTCCTTGATCCCATTGTCCATTTTTAAAATGAGCAATATAGCGATAAGGTAATTTCATATAGGAAAAACCAAGGTTTTCCCAATCAATCGTTACTGTCATATTCCACTCCTTATTCTAAAAACCTATTTCTTTTATTCTACACTATTTTTCTAAAATAGCAAGTATATTTTGTAATTTTCAGAAAATTTCTTCAATAAAAAGAACCAGCTCTTAGAACTGATTCCTTTTACAAGTGAAAAATTAGTTATTTTCAACTTTTTCATCGTATTTTGGTCTGATTGTTGTACCTGAGTTAACAATGGTACGTTTTTGAACAAGAGGAAGGTCTGTGCGATTATAAACTGTACGCCATGGTTCCCAAACAAGACCTGTTTTTTCTTGAATCTTCACGCGTATATTGCGCACATTTCCTCTAAATTGAATTTCCGTTTGGAAGCCAGCTGTTCTACTTTTACCATTATCTTCCCATTGACGTGAGCGGATGCTTTCGATGCCATCCTTGTCATAAGTTACTTCATCCCAGTAAACATAGTAACGAGCGATATAGGCTCCCTTATGATGTAAATTGAGGAAACCATTTTTGTATGAAGTGACTTTAGTTTCAATGTAGTCTGTATTGCTTTGAATTGTGGCCACTTGATTATCTTTCAAGAATGCAGTCTTATAAGAAATTGGAACAGCAGGATTTTGTGTACTAAAAGTAGCTCCTTCTTGAATCAAACTCTTCAAATCTTCTACTGTACCTGTCACAACACGTCCAGCTCTATCAGCATTTCCACCTACGATTGAAACTGTTACCTTGGTATCCTTCAAGACACGCGCCCATTCAGATTCGGCTTTAATCGGTACTCCCTTAATTACAGCATCGATAGCTGCTTTCAATTCTGTACTCTTGCTTGTTGTTTCAAATTTGACATACATTTGACGTCCATATGAAACGCTTGATACATATACAGGAGGTGTCTTTTCATCAATTCCACGTGCTTTTAATTGATCAACGGTTACTCCTGAGGCAAATACATCTGATGGATTTTTTGGAGCATCAAAGTTAGCAGTATAGTAAACTTGTTTAAAATCAACAACTTCAACTTGTTTTTCACCCTTATTTACAGCCTCAAAGTCAATTTTCAAATTAACACCGACTTTTTCAAAATCACTTCCAAATTTTGCTTTCAACTGATTCATGCTGTAAGCAGAAGTTGATTCGTACTGCATACGTGCTGGAGCAGGATTTTTCGCAGCATACTTTTCATGCCAACGATTTAACAAGGTATTCACACCTTCCTGCATACCACTTACAGTTGGATTAGCATCTACATAGCTATCTCCGCCTACCATTCCTGGTAAGTCAACACTAATCCTACCTTTGCTACGATCTAAACTAATTTGCTGTGGTTTATTTTCTAAAAGGTCTTGATTTACTTTAAACAAAGCACCTAGGTAAATATCCCCATTGCTATTAATGGCAACATCAGAAGAACCATTGGAAAGACTCTTCTTCACTTTCTCTACAACCACAAACTCATTCCCTTGTTGCTTTGTGCTTGTATTGGTGTAATTTTCTATCGCCTCACCCCGTCTAGTTAAAATATCTGTTTTATCATAATTCAAATCAAACAAATAGTGATTGAGTTCAGCAGTAAAATCTGTTTTTGCTTTACTTTCTAGTTTAGTGTTAGTCGCTGCTTTTTCTTTTACAGAACGATACACTTCGACTTCTGCCAAACTAAGAGGAGTTTTGGTATTATTTAGTTCAATTTTAACATATTGCGCATTAAATCCAGAAAATTGAACATCAATCATTGGCTGATTATTTAAGCTATCGATGTGTTGACGAGTTACTTCATTTCCAGCTTTATCCAACAAAATAACATCAAAATTAGATAAACGCTTTGCTACATCCCCATCTCCACGATTGTAGATACGAACAGTTCCTACTGATTCTTCTTTCTCTAAATCTACTTTCCACCAAGAATGATCTTGAAAATCTGTATGGGTAACGGAACGGTGGCTCCATGCGTTATCTCGATTTCCATCAACCGCTCTAGACGCTTCTCCTCCATACGCAATTGAACTCTGACTTGCAGACTTATGAGCAGCAATGTTTTCACCAGAAACTGTAGCTACACTTGACTCTATTGCTTTTACTACATTTGTTTGAAAAATCAGTCCAGAACCTAGCAAAAATGTTGCAATGGCAACGCCACATACTCCAATACTACGCTTACTAATCCCTTTATTTTTAATCATACAAAACTCCTTTAATATATTTGAGCTAATTATTTCTTAAGCGCGCTTTCTTTAAACGACAAGATTATATCATAAAAATATTATAGACGCAATCGTTTACTTTAAAAAAGCTAGTATTTTTTATTAGGTCAACTTATATAGTTGCTAATACATTAACATATAAATATTTAAAAACCGAGTGGTCTATACCAATAAAAACAAGAAAACGACCAGGCTTACGTCCCTATCAGTTGGGACGTAGCACTGTTCGTTTTTGTATATATAATCAAATTCAACTTTTAAATCTATAGCTTAAGAAATTTCTTACTGAAAAGCTTTTCATTGTTTTTATCATTTCTTAGATTAAAATTCTGTATAAGCTTCCTGAAGATAAGCGTCAAAAACTTCTTCATCTGAAATCGTGTCAGAGATGAAGCTACCGTTGCTAGTTCGTTCTGACAAATTCAAGTCTTGCAATCTGCTTTCATAGACAGTTCCTTTGTTGGATTGAACAAGCAGAATTTGATCATTTTCTTCTACTTCCGTACTAAAGAGGTCACCAACGAAGCCTTGCTCTGCAACTGCTCCTGCCAAGAAAATTCGATGTGGTTTGTTTTTCAACTCACGCAAGACTTGTAGCCCTCGTTTGGCACGGCTGGTTGCTGGAATTTCCTCAATAGAAACACGTTTCAAGCTTCCACGCTGAGTCAAGAGGTAGAAGGATGAAGTATTACAGATAAAGGCCGATTGGAGGACATCATCTTCTTTCAGGTTCATAGCCTTAACACCTGCAGCCTTGGCACCCACAACCGGAACCTCTTCTATGTTAAAGCGCAGGGCATAACCGTTTCGACTTATCAAGAGAACATCATCCAGTTTAATTGGAGCCACTACTACAATCTGGTCTGTCTCGTCTTTGAGCTTAGCATACTTGACAGACTTAGATTTATAGGTCCGCCATGGAGTGAATTCTTTTCGTTCTACGCGTTTGATTTGACCGAGACGAGTTGCAGTAAAGTAGGTTGTGGCATCATCAAACTGATCCACCACTTCCACATAAAGGATTTCTTCGTTGGTTTCAAAGTTTGTAATGGTCTGGCTCAGATGCTCTCCGATGTCCTTCCAGCGAATATCTGCCAATTCATGGATTGGTCTGTAGATGACATTTCCAAGACTTGTGAACATCAAAAGATGCTGTGTTGTCTTGGCAGCTTGAACAAAGATCAAGCGGTCATCATCACGTTTGCCAACTTCTTCCAGCGTTGAAGCAGCAAAGGAACGTGGACTGGTACGCTTGATGTAACCTGCCTTGGTCACGCTGACATAGGTATCTTCCTCAGCGATAAGACTAGCTGTATCAATCTCGATTGCTTTCGCAGTGTCTTCTAGAGAACTCAAACGTGGAGTCGCAAATTTCTTCTTGACCTCACGAAGTTCTTTCTTCATGAGATTATACATAGTCCGCTCATCACCGATAATCGCCGCCAGCATGGCAATCTTTTCACGAAGTTCTGCTTCTTCTTCTTGCAAGACAACGACGTCTGTATTGGTCAAGCGATACAGTTGCAAGGTAACGATAGCCTCTGCCTGCTCCTCTGTGAATTCATAGCTGATTTTGAGGTTTTCCTTGGCGTCAGCCTTATTCTCAGAAGCACGGATAAGGGCAATGACTTCATCCAAAATCGAAATCACTCGAATCAAACCTTCGACGATATGCAGACGTTTCTCAGCCTTTTCCTTGTCAAAGCGTGAACGCGCCAAAATCACTTCTCGACGGTGGGCGATATAGCTAGACAAGATTGGGACAATCCCGACCTGACGAGGTGTGAAATTATCAATCGCCACCATGTTAAAGTTGTAGTTGATTTGCAGGTCTGTGTACTTAAATAGGTAGTTTAGAACAAGCTCCGTATTAGCGTCTTTCTTGAGTTCAATCGCGATACGAAGACCGTCACGGTCAGACTCATCGCGAACCTCAGCAATACCTGCCACCTTATTATTGACACGAACATCATCAATCTTCTTGACTAGATTAGCCTTGTTGATTTCATAAGGAATCTCAGTAATAACAATTTGTTCCTTACCACCTTTTAGCTTTTCAATCTCAGTCTTGGAACGAACAACCACGCGCCCTTTCCCAGTTTCATAGGCCTTCTTAATTTCGTCACGCCCTTGGATAATTCCTCCAGTCGGGAAGTCGGGCCCAGGTAGGAATTCCATCAGCTTATCAACTTTGGCAATTGGGTGGTCAATCATGTAAACTGTCGCATCGATAACTTCGGCCAAATTATGCGGTGGAATATCGGTGGCATAACCAGCCGAAATACCAGTTGAACCATTGACCAAGAGGTTTGGAAAGGCTGCTGGTAAGACAGTTGGCTCTTTCTCCGTGTCGTCAAAGTTCCATGCAAAAGGAACGGTCTTTTTATCGATATCTTGAAGAAGGTAGCCAGCAATTTCAGACAAACGCGCCTCGGTATAACGCATAGCCGCAGGCGGATCTCCGTCCATAGAACCGTTATTACCGTGCATTTCAACTAGAATCTCACGGTTCTTCCAGTCCTGAGACATACGAACCATGGCATCATAGATGGAGATGTCACCGTGTGGGTGGAAATTCCCCATGATGTTACCGACAGACTTGGCCGACTTACGATAGCTCTTGTCAAAGGTGTTGCCATCCTTATTCATCGAATAAAGAATACGACGCTGAACTGGCTTCAACCCATCACGAATATCTGGCAAAGCTCGGTCTTGAATAATGTACTTGGAGTAGCGACCAAAACGCTCTCCCATAATGTCCTCCAGGGACATATTTTGAATGTTAGACATAAGATACAAAGGGACGATTCGGCTTACCGAAAATTTCTGTAGAAAAATAGGAAATCGATTCAGTGCTCGACGAACCCAAGGTGACTTCTCTTTTTTCCTAAGTATTAGTCCCGTATTCAGTTACTATAAGTAACCAAACTATCCTTTCTGTAGTTTAAAGTTTTAAAATTTATTGATTAGGTTAGTATTAAGGAATTTCACACAGCATTTAGAGCGTGTTCAACTCCTTTCTAAGAATGGAGTGTAAATATTATGAAAAAAATATAGGGTGAGTGAATTTCATCCAATTCCTGTATCATCACTTCCACTTGAAATGTCTATTTTACAAATCCTCGCTTATACTTGATATGACTGGCGATATTGCTATCAACATCTTTCTTATCCCAAAGTTGGAGTTCCCATGGGTAATAAAAATTACTCTTATTTTTAAAATAGATATGAATACCGACATAGCCATCTTTATCACGTAAATACCAGTTTTTTAGTCCGTAATTCTCTTGCCAATCATCTAATTTCTCCATGACTTGAGCTATCTCTTTGGAACTTAAAATCATACGAGCACCAAAAATATCATTGAGAATGGAATTCACAGGATAGCCCTCTTGACGCTCTGAAAAACGTGTAATTTTATCTAAAATAGACTCAGAAGTTTTGACACGATAAACATAGGCAATATCTTGAACATCCGCCTTCATCAGATAGTCATTGATTGACTCATGTAAATTCAGACGGTAGGCCAAAATCGCTTTCGTCGGAACTTTTGAAAAGGTATGCTTGAGATTGATTTTTTCCACCTTACCCGTTTCAAAATAATCTTTAGAATATTCTCTATGAATACGATTAATCTCTGTAATGAGGCGTTCTACTTTTTCAATCATGAATCTTATCCTCTCGCTTTTTCATTTTTCCAGTTATTCCCAAACTTCTTTACTTTTTCCTCAGCATACTCAATCATCTTCTCAGCCACTTCTTTATCGTAGTCAAAGCCCAGCTTTTGAGCAAGTCTTTGAGCTTCTTGGTGGAAAAGTTCCATTGTAGCGTACAAAGACTGAGTGATTTTATCTATACTTGAAAAATCAAGCAAATCTGAGAATTCCTTTTCTTTCTCAGTGGGTAAATAGTTAAAGAGATTCTTGTAATTCTTTCCTATGTCGACTGCTCCCCTATCGCTTGCGACCTGCCAAGCTAAGACCTTCAAGAGTTCTTGCTGACAAATACCGTAGAAATGGTCGGTCGCATAGACAGCTTGCTTGCGACAAATTCCTTTGACCACGTAGGCAGACACCCACCAAAATTCATTACAGGAATTTTTAAAATCTGTCTCACTAGCTGGACTCATCCAGAAACGCTCTAGATTTTGGGAATAGGGGTCAAATAAATGTTCTGGGTCTTCCAAAACAGTGAATCCTGCCTCACTATCCACCCACTCTTGAATGTGTTCTTTTGAGCAGAGAGTCAAATCAATACGATTACCATCTTCAAAGAGCATGAGATAAAGACGACGATGGTCAAGAACAACCTCTTGCTCTATAATTCGTTTTCCGAAATAGTCCAACCAAGAAAGGTCACCCGTCAGATTATCAAAATCATCCACGACATAGACCACATCGTAGTCTTGAAATTCATCTTTTGGAGCATTTTGGTTTGTCCGTGAACCAGACATAACGACAGCTTCTACTTGTATAGTTTTGGCAGTTTGTAAAATCAGATCTAGCATTTCTGTTTCAGCTCTCATGTCAGTACCTTCTCGTTTTATAGATTACTAGGTGTCTGCTTCTTCTTACTGGATAGTTTTTATACTATAATTCCCCTGTCTGGTAAAGACTGTATCCTTCGTAGTAGTATGAAGCATCTACTCCCTTAAAGAAACTGGTCTGACTGAGGTCATCCGTCAAGTTATTGAGAAGTAAATACTTGAGTTCTCCAGTCGATACTGCGCTACGCTTCATAGCATTCAGGTATTCATCCTTATCAATGGCGTTCCAATCTACCACCTTACCCAGCTTTTCACGAAGCATACAATCTAGCCAAATCCGCATTGCGCGTCCATTCCCCTCACGGAAAGGATGGGCAATATTCATATCCGCATACTTATCAACCACTTGATCAAAATTGTCATGAGGAAGTTTGTCAATATACTGTAAGGATTGCTCTAAAAAAATACGGGGGGCAAATTGAAAATTATCCTTTGCAATATTGACATCACGGATTTTTCCAGCGAAATCATAGACACTGGAAAAGAGATAGTGGTGAATAGCTGACAGCCCTGCAAATGTCCCAACTTCCATCTTGAACAAGTCTCCTGTCTGAAAAAGCAGGGCGGCTTGTTTTTTTGTCAGTTTTTCTTCTGCATCTGCCAGCTGGGCTGAGTTTGTAATGTCTAGTTTATTTTTCAATACCATGTTTTCCCCTTATTAATGCCATTTTGTATAGAAAACAGGGTGTCCTTTAGCAATATGTTCTTTCAGTTCATCTGGCAACTTAAACTCTACAATGTCTGTAGTAACCCTTGGTAAGTAAGCAAAATCTCCGTTGAGTCCGCTAAAATAGAAACCATTTTCCTTAGCCTCTTTGTCCAATGAAAATATCACTTTTGGAATAAAATACTCATAATCAGGCTCTCTATTAGAAATCATATTTCTTACATCCAAAATAGATGTTTTCGCATCCAACACATCAAGTACTTTCCCATACTCTGCATGACTTATTTTGAACAATCTAATCTTTGCTGCTCCTTTAGGTTTCTTATTCACCATTCACTAGATACTCCTTCTTACTTTTTTCAATGTAAACTTTTTGTAAGTTGTAAATAAACAGCTGTTATCAAAACTCAACTTGTCCTTTTTAGGGAAAAGCTGCCTAAAAGTCAGGACAGCTACTCCCTAAAAAGGACAGATATACTGAACTATCTTGCTACTACTTCCTTAGTCGCAGCAATTTTTTTATCAGCCCAGATAACTAAATCCTTGATAACTAATTTCTCCACTGCTCGAATAAAGTCAGACATAAATGTATAGTCGATTTGATTATTTTTGATAGGAAGCTTAACATCTGTCTCTTTTAATACTTTTTCATTAAAAGAGCTACTTCCCCAACTAAATGTAGAGAAACTCTTTCTTAATGAAGTAATTAAATAAAGAGCTTTATACCTATCCAATTCTACTTCTTTAGTGCGCAATACCTTAATTTTATCTCCTGTGAAATAGGGTTCTTTTTGATAAAACATCGTTGCCGTATCTTGACCAAAACTAATTGTGTTGGCAGGATTGAGAAATTCTTCACTCTCTGTAATATAACCTCGAATCCCATTGTTACTATCTCCACGAGCTACATAAGGAAACTTTCCTCCAAACTCAATCATATTTGCATTGAATTTCTTTTTACTACTGGATAAGTTAAAGACCTGAGAAAGTTGGAATACCTCCGACTCCTCTACTCTACTCTCAGTATCGGAAAGTTTTGCAAACTTGTCAAGTACTTTTTCATCATTTTTTGTAAGATGATAATCCCTAAGATTTGTTACAGTTAGATAAGACTCGAGCGTCTCGATGCGTTCAGACTCGAGCGCTTTGATGTAGCTTTCCATGTATGAAAATGCTAATTTGTTATTGAGAGTTGGAAGTTTAACTAGGAGGTCATGAGATTTAGAAGAGCGTAGCTTATTTCCAAAATCAAATTTACCAACTAAAGATTTTTGAATTGAAGATGCTAAAAATAACATGGAGTGTTCACTATACTCTTCGTCATTCCAGTAGACACCCACATCATCTGATGCGCTAAATTCATAATTTCGATAAAAAACATTTCCAAAAATATCAATAGTCAGAGAATTTTTTGGAAAAATAGTCATCTTATTCCCAATATGTCTAACGACACCCGTATTAGTCACTCCTGCCATCACAAATGGTAAAAGGCCATCTATCTGATCTGCTTTCGTTAGACGGGAACCCTGAACAATATTACCAAATAAATCTCCTATCCGATACTCTCTCCACTCGCCCCCACTTGCTTCAAATTCCTCTTCCAATTTTTGAAGGCGAGGGCTTAGGCTTTTTTTGAGCTATCTTCCCCCTTGTTTTTCAGGAGTTGTTCCACTTCCCAAGCTAAGTAGTCAGCAACAGTCTTTTTAAAATCATCCAAGGTTGGTTTTGTATCAATGATCTGGTGCTGTTCGAAATTCCAATCATTACCCTTGTCAGTGATAAAGTCCTCAATAAAGATAGCATCTAAATCCCAAAGTTCTTTACTCACTTCCGCTCTCTTTCCAGCCTTATAAATTTTAATCACATCTTGGTAACGCTGGATAGGATTATCAACCTCTGAAATACCTCGCTTAGCACGTTTAAAACCGTCATTTCTAAAGTCAATAAATTTAACCGTCTGGTCGTAATCGTGTGCCTCATGAGCCTTAAAAATGTAGATAGAAGTCTGGACCCCTGCCATGGGAACAAAAAGATCCACAGGCATTTTGATAGAAGCAAGTAGGGTATGCTTTTTCAAAATAGCTTTAGCTGTCTTTGTTGCCTTACCAGAACCAGCACTATCTTGAATGATAATGGCACCTAGGCCACCACGCTCCATCTTATCCAAACCATAAGCTATAAAGGGAAGACCATTTTCTTCATAAGAGAAAGGGGGATTCAGCAAGACACGATTAGCTTTAAAATCCGTAAACAGACTCTCAGGACGATTGAATGCAGAACCTTTTTCAATTCGACTAGATCCATCTCCACGAAGAATCATATTGGTTGTCGCTAAGGTATACATCTCTGCATTAAGTTCTATTCCTAGCAGGTTATCTTTCTTGAGCTTCGCAATCTCCTCGTTGGCTCGAGAAGTCCCCTTCCCAAAACTGATATTTGCATGATCTATCATCAACTCCATCGCTGAAATGAGGAAACCAGCTGAACCAGTCGCCAAATCCATAACCTTGCTCTCACTTGTTATCCCCAGAATTTGCGCCATCATTTTGGTAACATAAGGAGGGGTCAGAACAATACCAATTTCTTTTCCATCTCCCAAAGCATACTTTAGAAATTCGGAGTACATCTCCCCCATAATATCGATATGTCCACCCAAACCATCAATGGACTTGAAAATATTCTCATAGATAAAAGTGAAGATTTGCTTGGTAACAGAATTTTCCTTTTGAGGGAGAAGTTGTGCTACTTCTTTGTCATTGGTGATCAACTCGTCACGCTGGCTATCTTTGGAAATTTCTCCAAAAGAAGCCAACATGAGAGTTTTCTTATCTTCATTGATTTCACGTTCATCTAGGAAAGCCTTGATTTGATCAACTACTTTCTTACCATCACGCTTGGTTTCAGACTGTACACCCTTTAAATCATCAGGTATTAAGCCCTCATCAACCTTGTTGCCTTTGCAATCTACGATATCCTGCATAGATAATAGCATACCAGACACATAAAGCACCCGTTGAGGAGCTGTGATATTATGATTGTGCATCAATTTATTGAGCTTTTTAGCATAGCCTTGCAAGGTCGCTTGACTATCAATCAGAATTTGGTGTTTTTCTTCTTCGCTCAAAATAGCATCTTTGTAGAATGTCTCAAAGGTGGACTCATTTTCCAAAAAATCAAAAGTCGTTACCTTTGATAGCTCTTTATAGGCATTAGGAGCAGAACCAAAGACATAATAAACTTTGATAGTCACATTTTCTTCGTTATCACCTGCAACACCAACTGCGACGGCTTCATGATATTTACCACTATCAATAACTGCCCTCGCATAATGCAAAGCCCCATTCACTGCAAAATCACTAATTGATTTATCATCAAACTTAATACCGTCCTTTGTTTGAGCAACTAGCTTAGATAATTTGAGTTTGTTTTCAATCAAGATAGGAACTTGTTTGTATTTTTCAATATGAAAATCTGGTTTTCCAAAATTAGTCTTAGTTTGCGTCTTAGCCGCTCCCTTAAGCGCCTCTTTGAGATAAGCACTCATAGCAGATTCTTCATTATAATCCTGCAATTTTTTCAAACCAAGATTTTCAAACTGCTTTTTCACATAGTCATTCACATCCGACTCTAATTTCCAGTTTATTAACATATTATTTTCTTTCATTAAAACACTGTCGCTTCTTCCAGCGTAAACTTAACATTATCTTCAATCCACTTACGGCGTGGTTCGACCTTGTCTCCCATGAGAACATTGACGCGGCGTTCGGCGCGTGCTAAATCTTCAATTGTGACACGGATAAGAGTACGCGTTTCTGGGTTCATGGTTGTTTCCCAGAGTTGGTCCGCATTCATCTCACCAAGCCCTTTATAGCGTTGGAGGGTAGCACCTTTACCAAACTGCTTGCGGAGTTCTTCTAACTCGCCATCTGTCCAAGCATAGGCCACTTCTTCTTTCTTTCCTTTCCCTTTTGACATCTTATAAAGAGGTGGAAGGGCGATATAGACATGTCCTGCCTCGACAAGAGGACGCATATAGCGGTAAAAGAAGGTTAAGAGAAGTGTTTGAATGTGGGCACCGTCGGTATCCGCATCGGTCATGATAATAATCTTGTCATAGTTGGCATCTTCAATAGAGAAGTCTGCCCCAACACCCGCGCCAATAGTATAAATCATAGTGTTGATTTCTTCATTTTTGAGGATATCTGCCATCTTGGCCTTGGCTGTATTGATAACCTTACCACGAAGAGGCAAGATAGCCTGGAACTTGCGGTCACGACCTTGCTTGGCAGAACCGCCAGCAGAGTCCCCCTCGACCAGATAGAGCTCGTTCTTAGCTGGATTTTTAGACTGAGCTGGTGTCAATTTCCCAGACAACAAGCCCTTGTCTTTCTTGTTTTTCTTACCATTTCGGCTTTCATCACGTGCTTTACGCGCCGCTTCGCGCGCATCACGGGCCTTGATAGCCTTGCGAATAAGGTTAGAAGCTAGTTCCCCATTTTCCATAAGGAAAAAGGTCAACTTATCCGCCACAATTCCATCCACAACGGGACGAGCAAGAGGGCTTCCTAGCTTGTCCTTGGTCTGTCCTTCAAACTGGAGGTGTTCTTCAGGAACCAAGATAGAAAGAACGGCTGCTAGTCCTTCACGATAGTCTGACCCGTCAAGGTTTTTATCTTTTTCCTTGAGAAGACCCGTCTTACGCGCATAGTCATTCATAACCTTGGTAATGGCAGACTTGAGTCCTGTCTCGTGCGTTCCACCGTCCTTGGTGCGAACGTTATTGACAAAGGATAGAATGTTATCTGAAAATCCGTCATTGTACTGGAGGGCCACTTCCACTTGGAAACCATTGTCTTCACCTTCAAAGTATAGAACTGGCGTCAAGGTTTCCTTGTCTTCGTTCAGATAGGACACAAAGTCCTGCACCCCATTTTCATAGTGAAACTCGATCGCTTCATCTGTTCGCTCGTCCGTCAAAGACAAGGTCACATTTTTCAAGAGAAAGGCCGATTCATTAAGACGCTCTGAGATGGTATTGTACTTGAAGTCTATCGTAGAAAAGATCGTCGCATCAGGCATAAACGTAACCTTGGTACCTGTCTTAGACTTAGGCGCTGTACCGATTTTCTTCAAAGTCGTAACAGGTTTGCCACCATTTTCAAAACGTTGCTTGTAGATTGCACCATCACGGGTGATTTCAACTTCTAGCCAGCTAGAAAGGGCGTTAACAACGGAAGAACCCACCCCGTGGAGACCACCAGATGTCTTGTAGCCACCCTGACCGAATTTCCCTCCGGCGTGAAGAATGGTAAAGATTACCTCAACTGTTGGGATTCCCATAGCGTGCATACCTGTCGGCATCCCACGACCATGGTCTTGAACCGTTAAACTGCCATCTTTATTGATGGTCACATCAATACGGTCACCAAATCCAGACAAGGCCTCATCGACAGCATTATCAACGATTTCCCAGACTAGGTGGTGGAGACCAGCACCATCGGTCGATCCGATATACATTCCTGGACGTTTACGGACCGCATCCAACCCTTCTAGCACCTGAATGGCATCATCATTATAATTGTTAATATTGATTTCCTTTTTTGACACAAGGAACCTCCTATTCGTTCATCTTTACTATTCTACAGGTTTTCCAAGGATTTTGCAAAATTTTTCTTTCTCCGATGTGACAATTTCATAAGAGATTCTCTGCCTTTCTTCTCCTTTTCATGATATAATAGGAGTATGATTACAATAGTTTTATTAATCCTAGCCTATCTGCTGGGTTCGATTCCGTCTGGTCTCTGGATTGGACAAGTATTCTTTCAAATCAATCTGCGCGAGCATGGTTCTGGTAACACAGGAACAACCAATACCTTCCGCATTTTAGGCAAGAAAGCAGGTATGGCGACCTTTGTGATTGACTTTTTCAAAGGAACCCTAGCAACGCTTCTTCCGATTATATTTCATCTGCAAGGCGTCTCGCCTCTCATCTTTGGACTTTTGGCTGTCATTGGACATACCTTCCCTATCTTTGCAGGATTTAAAGGTGGTAAGGCTGTCGCAACCAGCGCTGGAGTGATTTTCGGATTTGCTCCTGTCTTCTGTCTCTACCTTGCGGTTGTCTTCTTTGGAACCCTCTATCTAGGCAGTATGATTTCACTTTCCAGTGTCACAGCATCTATCGCAGCTGTCATCGGAGTTCTACTCTTTCCACTTTTTGGTTTTATCCTGAGTAACTACGACCCTCTCTTCATCGCTATTATCCTAGCACTTGCTAATTTAATTATCATTCGGCATAAGGATAATATCACACGCATCCAAAATAAAACTGAAAATCTTGTCCCTTGGGGACTGAACTTAACCCATCAAAATCCTAAAAAATAAAACGCCAGTTCAAACTGTGAACTGACGTTTTTTTGTATGCTTATTTTGATTTGATATAGTTGATACCATCTGCTTTTGGTGCAACTGCTTTTCCAAAGAAGGCTGCCAAGACCAGAATAGTCAAAACATAAGGTGCGATTTGAAGGTAAACCGCAGGCACTCCTTGTAGGAATGGCAATTGAGATCCGATAACAGCCAAACTTTGTGAAAGTCCAAAGAAGAGACTAGATAGCATGGCTCCGATTGGATTCCATTTTCCGAAGATCATCGCAGCAAGAGCGATAAATCCAGGTCCAACAATAGTTGTCACTGAGAAGTTAACTGAGATTGATTGAGCATAAATCGCTCCGCCAATTCCACCTAGGAAACCTGAAATGATGACTCCTAGATATCTCATCTTGTAGACATTGATTCCCAAAGTATCCGCTGCTTGAGGGTGTTCACCGACAGAGCGGAGACGAAGACCAAAGCGGGTCTTGAAGAGGATAAACCAAGCAAGGAATGAGAAGGCAATCGCGATATAACCAAGCAGACTAGTTGACTTGAAGAAGATATCGCCGATCACTGGGATATTTGCTAAGACTGGGAAATCAAAGCGTCCAAAAGTCTGACTTAGGTTGTCGGTTTGTCCTTTGTTATAAAGAACTTTAACCAAGAAAACAGCCAAGGCTGGCGCCATCAAGTTCAATACCGTACCGCTGACAACATGGTCTGCACGGAAATGAACTGTCGCTGCTGCGTGGATGATAGAGAAGAGACCACCAACCAATCCTGCTACAAGCAAGGATAGCCATGGAGTTGCTGCTCCAAATTGTTCTGCAAATTCAAGGTTAAAGACAACTCCAGAAAAGGCACCCATAACCATAATTCCTTCAAGGCCGACGTTTACCACACCACCACGTTCAGAGAAAACACCACCGATACTTGTAAAGATGAGGGGTGCTGAGTAAATCAGCATAGAAGACACCAAGAGGGTGAGTAAGGTTGTAATAGACATCTTTACTTACCTCCTTTAACTTGTTTTTTCGGTTTGACAAAGCGTTCGATAAGATAATGAACACTGACAAAGAAGATAATAGACGCTGTTACAATGCTGACAAGCTCAGATGGTACCTGCGCTGCATTCATACCAGGAGCCCCAACTTGGAGAACACCAAATAGGAAGGCTGCAAAGAGAATACCAATTGGTGAGTTGGCCGCAAGTAGACTAACCGCCATTCCATTAAATCCGACAGCTAATGACGCACCTTGAACATAGACGTTCTGGAAGGTTCCCAAACCTTCAACGGCTCCACCAAGACCAGCCAAAGCACCTGAGATAATCATTGAGAGGATAATGGTACGTTTAGCAGAAATACCAGCGTATTCTGATGCGTGAGGATTAAGACCAACCGCACGAATTTCAAAACCAAGGGTTGTTTTCTTGAGCATGAACCAAATGACTGCAACGGCAATAAGAGCAAAGAAAATACCAATATTCATCCGTGAATTACCAGTCAACTCAGCCAACCAAGGTGTCTGGTAGGTTGCATTAGCCCCAACACGAATGGTCGAATCTGTACTTTGCATGAAGTCTTTAGGAAAGGCATGGATAAAGGCATTTCCTACATACAAGACAATGTAGTTCATCATGATGGTTACGATAACCTCTGATGTCCCTAGATAGGCTCTAAGAATACCTGGAATGGCACCGACAATCCCACCAGCAATCAAGGCAATCACGATAGTTGCTAGAATCATCAAGGGACGTGGCATATCTGGATGCGACAAGGCAAACCAACCACTAAGAATCCAACCTGCCAAAGCCTGACCAGGAAGTCCGACGTTAAAGAAACCAGCACGACTGGCAACGGCAAAACCAAGACCAATCAAGACCAAAGGCCCCATTGCACGGAAGATTTCCCCAATCCCGCGTAGACTACCAAAGGCTGTATAGAACAATTCTTCATAGCCCCAAATAGCATCATAACCGAAGATCCACATGACAATGGCTCCAAGTAAAATTCCTAGGAAGACAGAAATCAAGGGAACCGAAATTTGTTGTAATTTTTTAGACATCACTCTTCTCCTTTCCCAAGTTTCCACCAGCCATCAAGACACCAAGTTCTTGTTTATTGGTTGTTTCTGGTGACACAATACCTTGAATCTTACCATCGTGAATAACGGCAATACGGTCTGAGACGTTTAAAATCTCATCTAGTTCAAAGCTGACAACAAGGACAGCCTTCCCATTATCACGCTCTTCAATCAAGCGTTTGTGGATATATTCAATGGCACCGACATCCAACCCACGAGTTGGCTGGCTGACGATAAGGAGATCAGGATCTCGATCAATTTCACGAGCAATAATTGCTTTTTGTTGATTTCCTCCTGAGAGTGCAGCCGCAGGAACAAATTCGCTAGCAGCACGAACATCAAACTCTTCTATTAGCTTTTTAGCATAAGAAGTAATATTTGAATAGTTCAAAATTCCATTTTTACTATGTGGTTCTTTATAGTAGGTTTGAAGGGCAATATTTTCAGAAATCATCATTTCCAAAATCAAACCATCACGGTGACGGTCTTCTGGAACGTGCCCAACACTCAACTCTGTAATCTGACGTGGGTGCAAGCCTACAATTGAATCTCCTTTTAGCTCAATGCTACCAGATTCAACCTTGCGAAGACCTGTAATGGCTTGAATCAGTTCAGACTGACCATTTCCATCAATACCCGCAATACCAACAATCTCTCCAGCACGAACATCCAAGGATAGATTTTTCACAGCTGGGACACCGCGGTTTTCATTGACCACCAAATCTTTGATTGACAAGACTACTTCTTTGGGTTGAGAGGCTTGTTTCTCTGTTTTAAAGGAAACAGAACGTCCCACCATCATTTCTGCCAAATCAGCATTGGTAGCCCCTGCAATTTCGACGGTTTCAATGGATTTCCCGCGACGGATAACTGTAACACGATCAGAAACTGCACGAATCTCATCCAACTTGTGGGTAATCAAGATAATTGATTTTCCTTCTTTGACAAGATTTTTCATAATAGCCATCAACTCATCAATTTCTGATGGAGTCAAGACAGCCGTTGGTTCATCAAAGATAAGGATATCAGCCCCCCGATAAAGGGTTTTTAAAATTTCTACACGTTGTTGAGCTCCAACTGAGATGTCTGCTACCTTGGCAGAAGGGTCCACAGCTAAGCCGTAACGTTCAGAAAGAGCCTTGATTTCTTTGCTAGCTCCAGCGATATCTAGCACACCATTTTTAGTCAATTCACTACCTAAAATGATGTTTTCAGCTACTGTGAAGGCTTCTACCAACATAAAGTGCTGGTGAACCATTCCAATTCCCAAGCTAGCTGCTTTAGATGGTGAGTCGAGGTTGACAACTTGACCGTTGACCACAATTTCACCACTGGTTGGTTCAAGAAGTCCTGCTAACATGTTCATGAGCGTGGACTTTCCAGCCCCATTTTCTCCTAAAAGTGCATGAATTTCACCTTTTCGTAGGTGCAGGTTGATTTTGTCGTTGGCAACAAATTCACCAAACACCTTGGTAATATCACGCATCTCAATGACATTTTCGTGTGCCATGTGCTCTTCCTTTCAGAGTCTTATTTTATTTCAATAAAACTTGCTAGTTTGTCTAGTAGCAAGCTTTACTGAGACAAAATGACTTTGTCTCAACTCTTAAAAAAGCGGCCAAGGGCCGCTTCCTAAGAAATGACTTCCATCCATTATTTTTCAGGAACTTTTACGCTTCCATCCAGGATTTTAGCTTTTGCAGCTTCGACAGCTTTTTTACCTTCTTCTGAAAGGTTTGTCACTGCCAAGTCAACCCCTTTATCTTTCAATGAGTAAACGATCACTTGACCGCCAGGGAATTCACCTTTTTCTGCCTTGTTCGCAATATCTTTTACAGTTGTACCAACTTGTTTCAAAGTAGATACAAGAACAAAGTTTGATTCTTTACCATCTTTAGAAGTGTATTTACCTTCTGCTACTTGGTCACGGTCAACACCGATAACCCAAACTTTTTCACTCTCAGGACGGCTTTCGTTGAGTGATTTTGCTTCTGCAAAGACACCAGCACCTGTTCCACCCGCTGCTTGGTAAACAACGTCTGCACCAGCTGCGTATTGTGCTGCTGCAATTGTTTTACCTTTAGCAGCATCACCAAATGAACCAGCATAGTCTACTTGAACTTTGATAGATGGGTCTACTGACTCAACACCAGCTTTAAATCCAGCTGCAAAACGTGAGATAACTTCAGACTCGATACCACCTACAAAACCAACTTGTTTTGTTTTAGTTGTTTTAGCTGCTGCCACACCTGCAAGGTAAGCAGCTTCGTTATCAGCAAATGTTACGCTAGCAACATTCTTTTGGTCTTTAATCACATCATCAATCAAGACATAGTTGATATCAGTGTGCTCTTTTGCTGCATCTTTAACTGCATTATTAAGGGCAAAACCAACACCGAAGATTAGGTTGTAACTTCCAGCCGCTTGTTGCAAATTGTTAGCGTAGTCAGCTTCACTTGTTGATTGGAAGTAAGTAAAACCTTTATCTTTTGAAAGATTATGTTCTTTACCCCAGTCTTGCAAACCTTCCCAAGCTGATTGGTTGAATGATTTGTCATCAACACCACCAGTATCAGTGACGATTGCTGCCTTTGTCTTCACATCAGAAGATGAATCTGCCTTACGAGAAGAGCGGTTACCACATGCAGCAAGTCCAACTGCTGCCACTGCAACTAGACCAAGGCCTAGCCATTGTTTCTTGTTCATTACTGAACCTCCTAAATAAGATGTGCAACGATGTTGCAAGTATGGATTGATTGGCCACAAGGACCGTGCCACTCAGAGAGCGACTCAGACTAGTTTAAGTCTGTAAAAGAGTATGGAAGTAACTCCCCGACCGTCATCTCGACCGTCGATTTATCTTTTGCGACTAAGGTCACTTTTAGATCTTGTTCAAAAAATTCGACCATTACTTGGCGACAAGCACCACATGGTGAAATTGGTTTTTCAGTCTGACCATAGACAATCAATTCTGAAAACTCTCTTTGACCTTCGGAAACTGCTTTAAAAATGGCTGTTCTCTCACCACAATTGGTCAAAGGGTAGCTAGCATTTTCGATATTGACACCTGTATAAATGTTCCCATCTTTTGCCACCAGAACAGCTCCGACTGGAAAATGAGAATAGGGTACATAGGCTTGCTTGCTGGTTTCAATTGCTAGTTCTATCAAGTCAGTAGTCGCCATCTGCCAATTCTCCTTTTAAAATGGCTACACCAGCTGACGTTCCGATACGAGTCGCTCCTGCTTCTACAAAGGCAAGAGCATCTGCATAAGAACGAGCTCCACCAGCTGCCTTGACTCCCATATCTGGTCCAACTGTTTCACGCATTAATGTAACATCTGCTACCGTAGCCCCACCAGTTGAAAAGCCAGTAGATGTTTTGACAAAGTCAGCTCCCGCTTTTTGGGCTAATTGACAAGCCACAACTTTTTCTTGGTCGGTCAGCAGACAAGCTTCAATGATGACTTTAACCAACTTGTCACCACTTGCTTCTACAACAGCACGGATGTCTGATTCAACCAAATCAAGATTTCCTGATTTGAGGGCACCAACATTGATCACCATATCAATCTCATCTGCACCATGTTGGATAGCTTCTTTTGTTTCAAAAGCTTTCACGGCTGAAGTTGTTGCTCCTAAAGGGAAACCTACCACTGTACAGACCTTGACATCTGTACCTTCAAGCCCTTTTTTAGCATGTTCAACCCAGGTAGGATTGATGCAGACGCTGGCAAAATCATACTCTCTAGCTTCAGACAACAAACAATCAATTTGTTTTTCTGTCGCATCCTGCTTTAAAAGCGTATGATCGATATATTTATTTAGTTTCATATACGGATTCTCCTATAGTTTATGAGATAATTTCTATAATTTCTCGTAAACTTTGCACCCTGTCATTTATTTTAACATATTTTTGAAAATCTGTAACTAGCTGAGGAGAATTTTTTCCATTTGTGTATACTTTTGCAACAATTTCTCCCTTTTGAACGGAATCTCCAACTTTCTTTTCAAAAACAATTCCAGTTTCATAGTCCAAATCATCAGTCTTGACTGCACGACCAGCACCCAGTCTCATAGCATAGAGGCCAAATTCCATGGCTGGAAGAGCTGAAATGACACCTGTTCCCTGAGCAGGGATTTCCACCACATGGGCCACATTGACAGGACGATAGAGATCTTCTAAGTCCCCACCTTGGGCTTGGACCATCTCCTCAAACTTAGCCAGCGCTTGGCCATTTTCAAGATGTTGGCGAATTTCTTCAACTGTCTTGTTTACATTTGCCAGACCAAGCATAATTTGAGCCAATTCACAGATGAAGTGGGTAATATCCTGACGGCCTTGTCCTTGTAAAATCTCCAGTGCTTCAAGGATTTCCAGACGATTTCCAATCGCTCGTCCCAAGGGCTGGCTCATATCTGTAATCACTGCGACTGTTTTTCGACCAACTGCCTTACCAAGATCCACCATGGTTTGAGCCAATTCACGCGCCTCATCAACCGTCTTCATGAAGGCACCCTCTCCAACAGTTACGTCTAGCAAAATAGCAGCCGCTCCTGCCGCGATTTTCTTGCTCATCACCGAACTCGCAATCAAAGGAATCGTATCAACAGTTGCGGTCACATCACGGAGGGCGTAAAGAAGCTTATCAGCTTTAACCAGCTGGTCTGATTGCCCAATGACAGATACTCCAATGTCCTGCACCTGACGAATAAAATCTTCTTGACTACGTTCTACTTGATAGCCCTTAATGGACTCCAATTTATCAATTGTTCCACCAGTATGGCCGAGACCACGACCACTCATTTTAGCTACAGGCACACCAAAGCTAGCAACAAGGGGAACCAAAATCAAGGTTACCTTATCACCAACACCACCCGTAGAATGCTTGTCAACCTTAATCCCATCAATAGCAGATAAGTCAAACTCTTGACCAGTCTTGACCATATTCATAGTCAAATCTGAGATTTCTCGTGTCGTCATTCCTTTGAAATAAACAGCCATAGCAAAGGCAGACATCTGATAATCAGGAACAGTCCCTGACACATAACCTTCAACTAACCATTCAATTTCACTTGAAGTCAATTCTTGACCGTCTCGTTTTTTTTGGATTAAATCAACTGCTCTCATTCTTTCACACTTCTAAGGATATAGTATCCCTTATCTTTTTTGACGACTTCACAATTGCCAAACACCTCTTCCATCTTGGACTTGGCACTTGGAGCCCCTTGTTTTTTCTGGATAACGATAGTCAAATCTCCACCAATTTCCAAGAAATCTTTGCTTTTCTCAATGATTTCATGAACCACTTGCTTGCCCGCACGAATAGGAGGATTGGAAATGACATGGTCAAATTTGCCTTCTACTTGTTCATAGATATTGGACTGGAAAATAGTCGCTTCTACTTTATTTCGTTCAGCATTTTGTCGTGCCAAATCCAAAGCACGATTATTAATATCGACCATGGTCGCCTGAACTCCATAAGCTTTAGCCAAGGACAAGCCCAGAGGCCCATAACCACAGCCTACATCCAGGACAGTTTCTCCTTGGTTGACCTCTAGACACTTGAGCAAGAGTTGACTGCCAAAGTCAATCATTTTCTTGCTAAAAACACCCGCATCCGTCAAAAAGGTCATGTTTTCTCCCAACAAGTCCACTCTCAACTCATGAATGTCGTGAGCAGCGTCAGGATTCTCTGCATAATACATTTTACTCATGAAACTATTTTACCATAATTTGACTTAAATTGTAAATCGTTTACAAATTGATGACAAAATGAAAAGACTGAAGAAAGCTAGTCAAGAAGACCTTTTCTTCAATCTCTTTCAACACTTATAAATAATAAGCCATTTAGAACTAGAAATATCATAATCAGGATAAAACAACAAATTTATCATCTATAATTAGGCTCATTTTTATGACTATTGCTTAACCTTCAAATACTTTATTATCAACAAAATTCCCAACAGGATGTTTAGATAAAAGCCCAACTGATACGTTTTTGTCAGGAATTCCAAACTTGTCCAAAGTCGTATCAAATCTTCTAGTGACATGCGGAAGAAATAACCCTCTGTAGCAATCCATAGAACTAAGAAGAAATAACTACCAGCAGCAAGCCATTTCGTCCACCGTTTTTTTAGGAAGAAAGCAATCAAGAGCGAACAGATAAAGACAGCTGTTACAATGGCATGTTCCATCAAAAAAGTAAAACCGTAATAGGTTTCCACAAAACGTCTACCATTATCCGCATTCGCTCCTTTTATAAAAGGTAAGGCAAAACTTAAAATAAAACAGAGTTCCAATATATAACTTTTTAAGATTTTCATGACACACCTCCTATAAGTTGTGAACTAAAAATTCCCCTTTATTAGCTTATAAATCAGCAGAAACTCTCTCCTACTTCATCAATTAATTGGTCAACCTCTATCTACCTCTATTATACGATATTAGGTAAATTCCCAAACTAAGTTCCACTGCTAATCCAAGTGGAAGTTAGTCTGATAAAAATCCTAAAAACCAGTGGAAATCCGTGTCAGGGTAAATTCCACTGGTTTTACTAATGCTTGATTTCATTGCTTTTGTAGCCAAAATGAATCGAAAAAAAGAGCGCACAAAATCCCCTCATCTGAAAGCGTTTCAGATTAAGTTCCGCTATGGTGGAAGTTAGTGTGAGACGTTTGAATGGGGTTGAAGATTAGTTTTTAGATTTTATGTTGGAGTAATTTTGAAGACTGACAGACGTCTTCTGCAGGTATTTTAGAAATGCCGAGAAGCTTAGGAATCTCTTCTCCATAAGTAAAGGCAAAGA
>NZ_RJPX01000004.1:0-83410 GCF_003944325.1 Streptococcus mitis
ATAGCACTAGTGATGGTAACACCAGATGAATTGCTGATAAGAAATCTTGGAAATGGGATGACTTTCACAAATGAGCATCATCGCGATTTGCGGCAAGGACTTATCCGCATTCCAAAATCAGAGACGAAAGAATTTGAGATTCGCAACTGGAAAAGAGCTTTTGTATTTGGCGATTTTTTGACAATTAAAACAAGCCAACATAGCTATTATTTACAGGTTAGAGATGATGGACTTCAAAAAGGAAGTCTTCCTACCAAACATTTCTCCGACTTGAAAAGACAAGATTTTCTAGGATTATTGACAGATAATCGAGCATTCTGATAGACAATTGCTCCAAAAACTAACCTCTAAACATTCAAAAACCACATAGTGTTTTCAGCCTTAAACATAATCAAGCTGAGAGAATCACTGTGTGGCTTTATTGGAAAGTTAGTTTTTTCCCAGTTTAGTCTCTTCACGGGAGGTATCTCTATGAAAAAAATCAGTCATCTTTGTATGTTTCTGCTGTTGCTGTGTACCACTTTTTTTGTTTTTAATGTAAACTACACACGTGAAGCGGTTCGGATTCGGGAAATGGGAAAGACTGTAGATTCTTTGGATTTGTATTTGAAAGATATTAACGAACCTGCAGCGTCTGTTCTTCGATTTTTTGAGGATGTATCAAAGGAGTACAAAGTCTCCATCATCAAAACAGACAGTGGTGATGAGGTAATCAAGTCTGGTGTTTTTGATAAAGATACCTTCCCCTACCAAGAGTTTGGGATTTCTTCTCTTGATTTTACCACAGATGGTGAAGGAGTCTACAGTAATAAAGAAATTTCTAATAAACTTGGTACGATACCGACCTTTCTAAAAGCCAAGCCTATTCAGCTTATAACTTTTCAAACCTATATCAAGGATACATCTCGTAGTTTAAATGGTCGCTATACGATAACTTCTACACAAGAGATGGATAAGGATAGGATTGTACAGAAATGGAGCGATTTTTTCAAGATAGACCAGGCTACCTTGCTAGAGCCTACCTATAAAAGTGCAGTGGAAGTCATAAATCGAGATTTGCTTTTATCTGCCATTGTTTTTGTCTTGGCTATTTTACTTCTTGTGTTAGTAACAGTTTATCAGCCGATGATGGAGATGAAACGAGTGGGGGTTCAAAAGTTACTTGGTTTTCAAAGCGGGGCGATTTTAGCTGGTTTTGTAAAAACTAATTTTTATCTTCTCTTGGGTGGAAGTCTTGTCATTGACTTGGGACTATTTTTAGTGCTGGACTACAGGCCAAAACTTCTGTTCCCAAGTTTACTCTTATCCCAATTTCTGCTTTTACAGTTGTATTTGTTCATTAGTTGGCTGACCTACCTGATGATTCAGAAAATGACAGTTAGTTCCATGTTGAAAGGTTTTTCATCTGTCAAACTTGGTCTCATCTTCAATTATGTGATGAAAATAGGGACAACTATTTTACTGACGGCCTTACTGATTGGGGTAGGCAGAAGTCTAGAACAAGAAAACAAAGAACTTGCTTATCAGCAACAGTGGGTAAGCCAAGGGAATTACTTGACCTTAGAAACCTTCCAACTCAATGATAACCTGTGGCAAGAAGAGCTAGCAGGGTCAGGGAAATCTACAGATTATTTCTACCAATTTTATCAAGATTTGCTAGCAAAAATACAAGTAAATTATGTGCGAAGTGCGAGTCTTCCTATCAAACCAGTCATCAAAGCTGAACAAGTACAGCAGTACCAACTGCCTGATAAGGTAGATGTTTACTATGCTAATAGCAATTTTCTAAAGAGCAAGGGATTCAAGTTACCAGATACCAGCACTAAAAAAGTTATTTTGATGCCAGCCAGTGATAAAGGACAAGAAGGTAAGAATCAGTTCTTGGGAAAATCCATCGCCTATCTTTCTCTGAGGTATGAAGATCAGCAAAAGCAAACAATAGAAGATATGGATGTAGAAATTGCCTACTATGAAGGAGATTGGTCATTCTTCCCTTATAATAATGAGCGAAAGGAAAACCTCCACAATCCAATCATTAGTCTGGTAAATGATCAAGACATGATGTGGGAAGAAAAGACTCGCTTGTCAACGACAGGTTTAAACAATCCTATGAAAGTTGAAAATACAGAACAAAATCAAAAAGTGATTACGGAGTTAGTTGAGAAATTATCAGATGGGAATTATTTAAAATTTTCATCGCTTCAAGCCATTCAACAAGAGAAAGTAGATTCTTATCGAGATGCAGTTCGAAATCTTAATATACTCTTTGCTTTGTTTGGTCTCCTTAGCATGATGATTTCCTACTTCTTACTAGTAACAACTTTCTTATTGAAGCGCAGGGACATCATTACCAAGAAATTTATGGGGTGGAAACTGGTCGATCGCTACCGCCCTCTTCTAGTTCTGCTCTTGTTGGGCTATAGTCTCCCTCTTCTAGTATTGATTTTCTTTGCCCATGCGCTCTTGCCACTCCTGCTGTTTGCAGGCTTTACATGTCTGGATATACTATTTGTGCTAGTCTTGGCTTCTAGGATGGAGAAAAGAAGTCTAGTAGAATTATTGAAAGGGGGCATCTTATGATTGAGTTAGAAAATATTACCAAAACCATTGGAGGAAAAGTGATTTTGGATCACTTATCTCTCAGGATTGATCAGGGAGATTTGGTTGCCATCGTTGGAAAAAGTGGTAGTGGCAAGTCGACCTTGTTAAATTTATTAGGTTTGATAGATGGTGAATATAGTGGACGGTATGAGATTTTTGGTCAGACAAATCTAGCGGTTAATTCTGCTAAGTCGCAAACAATAATCCGTGAACATATCTCTTATCTGTTTCAAAATTTTGCCCTGATTGATGATGAAACGGTCGAGTACAATCTCATGCTGGCGCTGAAATATGTGAAATTGTCCAAGAAAGACAAGTTCAAAAAGGTGGAAGAGATTTTAGAGAGAGTAGGTTTGTCAGCTACTTTGCATCAAAAGGTCTCCGAGTTATCTGGTGGCGAACAACAACGAATTGCAGTTGCTAGAGCCATCTTAAAACCCAGTCAGCTGATTTTAGCCGATGAACCAACAGGTTCGCTGGATCCTGAAAATAGAGATTTGGTCTTGAAGTTTCTCTTAGAGATGAATCGCGAGGGGGAAACAGTCATTATCGTGACCCACGATGCTTATGTAGCCCAACAATGTCATCGGATCATTGAATTGTGAAAAATACAGAAATCTTATCAAAAATCTTTAGATTTAAGGATACCTTTAAAATTTAATTTTAAAACACTTATTTGGAAATCGTATGACTCTTAAGCTTCGAATACCTTAGTTCTCGTGATTTTGAGCTATTCTAGCTTTAGAATTCTTCAGAACGTAAAATTTTAAGCAGTCAAAGGCTTAGAATAATCCTAAAACATTTATTTTATAGCAATTCTAAACATAGAATTGCATAGATATGTGTGTATTTGATCTGTTCGATAGTTTGGACAGCTCTATTCTGAGAAATCTGAGTTAGCAATGCTTTAGAATAGTATTTCGTCAATGGAGTTTATTGAAGGATTGCTTATTTTATGCTACTCTAAAATAAAACGGATTTAATAGAGCAAATGGAGAATCATTACATGAAACATTTTTTTGCTGGAATTGGTGAGATAAGATTTATTAGTTATCTATTGTCTCTATGTGTAGGACTAGCCCCTATTTTTCATATCTATGTAATAGGTTCTGAAATGAACTTTGTGAAAATAGTATTATCTATTTTGGGAATTATATTTGTTTGTATTTTAACTATTGCTCGAATTTATAGGACTTTTTTCTATAAAGAATAGTTTGGACTTGAAATATATACTATGTAAGAGCTTGGCAGATTATCAGCCTCTTTCTTGTCTTCTCTAACCAAGCATGTTATAATGAATACTGCTCAAGCGACCTTCAATCGTTAAAGCACACACGACCTTCAATCGTGAATAAACGAATAGATGGGAGACTTACCATGAGTGATAACTCTAAAACACGTGTTGTCGTGGGGATGAGTGGTGGTGTTGATTCGTCGGTGACGGCTCTTCTTCTCAAGGAGCAGGGCTACGATGTGATCGGTATCTTCATGAAGAACTGGGACGACACAGATGAAAACGGCGTCTGTACGGCGACCGAAGATTACAAGGATGTGGCTGCGGTGGCAGACCAGATTGGCATTCCCTATTACTCTGTCAATTTTGAAAAAGAGTACTGGGACCGCGTTTTCGAGTATTTCCTAGCGGAATACCGTGCAGGACGTACGCCAAATCCAGATGTTATGTGCAACAAGGAAATCAAGTTCAAGGCCTTTTTGGACTATGCCATGACTTTAGGGGCAGACTATGTAGCGACTGGCCATTATGCCCGAGTGGCGCGTGATGAGGATGGCATCGTTCACATGCTTCGTGGTGTGGACAATGGCAAGGATCAGACCTATTTCCTCAGCCAGCTTTCGCAAGAACAACTTCAAAAAACAATGTTCCCACTGGGGCATTTGGAAAAGCCTGAAGTTCGCAGACTAGCAGAAGAAGCAGGCCTTGCGACTGCTAAGAAGAAAGACTCAACAGGAATTTGCTTTATCGGAGAAAAGAACTTTAAAAACTTTCTCAGCAACTACCTGCCGGCTCAGCCTGGTCGTATGATGACAGTGGATGGTCGCGATATGGGCGAGCATGCAGGCCTTATGTACTATACAATTGGTCAGCGTGGAGGTCTCGGTATCGGTGGGCAACACGGAGGTGACAATGCCCCTTGGTTCGTTGTCGGAAAAGACCTAAGTAAGAACATTCTCTATGTCGGGCAAGGTTTCTACCATGACTCGCTCATGTCAACCAGTCTAGAAGCCAGTCAAGTCCACTTTACTCGTGAGATGCCAGAGGAATTTACGCTAGAATGCACAGCAAAATTCCGCTACCGTCAGCCTGATTCGAAGGTGACCGTCCATGTCAAAGGAGATAAGGCAGAAGTTATCTTTGCAGAGTCACAACGCGCGATTACACCAGGACAGGCAGTTGTCTTTTACGATGGCGAAGAGTGTCTCGGTGGCGGTTTGATTGACAATGCTTACCGCGATGGACAAGTTTGTCAGTACATTTAGATTGACAAATTTTCTCAATTTGCTACAATAATAACAGCAATAGAAATGATGGTCAAAGCTCATGGATGTTGCAGGCTTTTTTGTCCTGCACTTCTTTGGAGTTTTGACTGTTTTTGTGTCGTTTAAGGGAAAGGATAGGAATGACTCAGCAAGACTTTCGGACAAAAGTAGACAATACGGTTTTTGGAGTTCGGGCGACAGCCTTGATTGTCCAAAATCGCAAGCTTCTAGTCACCAAAGATAAGGGCAAGTATTACACTATCGGCGGTGCGATTCAAGTTAACGAAAAAACGGAAGACGCGGTAGTCCGTGAAGTGAGGGAAGAACTGGGTGTTAAAGCTCAAGCTGGGCAACTAGCTTTCGTAGTTGAAAATCGTTTTGAACAGGACGGTGTTTCCTATCACAATATCGAGTTTCATTATCTGGTGGACTTGCTTGAAGATGCCCCACTGACCATGCAGGAAGATGAGAAAAGGCAACCTTGTGAGTGGATTGACTTGGACCAGCTTCAGGATTTCCAGCTAGTTCCAGCCTTTTTAAAAACAGCCCTACCAGATTGGGACGGCCAACTAAGACACATTCATCTTGAGGAATAGGAGAGAAAAGGATGGTTAAGCTTATTGCCCATGTACTTGTTCATAGTGGTGATGATTATTTGCTCATTCAGCGTTCGGAAATTAAAAGAGGACAACCCAATGTTTATCCAACTTACTGGGATATTCCTGGTGGCGGGGTTGAAAAGGGTGAACTTCCGCGAGATGGTGCTCTTAGAGAATGCATTGAAGAAGCGGGAGTTAGGCTAGATAGCAGTTCGCTCAAACTTCTTCACGAAGATAGTCAACTGGATACTTCTAAGGATACTGTCTTTACTCGCTTAGTTTATAAAGCAGAGTGGGTTGGGGAGAAGCCAATTATCAGATTAGATCCTGAAGAGCATACACACTTTAAATGGGTTACTATGGCTCAAGCTCTAGAGGAGGAGAAGTTAGTTCCTTATTTACGAGAAATTTTTGAAAGGTTAAGAAATGACTTATAATTTTACAGAAGAATACGATATTATTGTAATTGGTGCGGGACACGCTGGGGTCGAGGCTTCCTTAGCTGCCAGCCGTATGGGCTGTAAGGTCTTGCTTGCGACTATCAACATTGAAATGTTGGCTTTCATGCCTTGTAATCCCTCTATCGGTGGTTCTGCCAAGGGGATTGTTGTGCGTGAAGTCGATGCCCTCGGTGGTGAAATGGCTAAGACCATTGACAAGACTTACATCCAGATGAAGATGCTCAATACAGGGAAGGGGCCAGCGGTGCGTGCCCTTCGTGCGCAGGCTGACAAGGAGCTTTACTCTAAGGAAATGCGCAAGACAGTTGAAAACCAAGAAAATCTGACCCTTCGTCAGACCATGATTGATGAGATTTTGGTCGAAGATGGAAAGGTTGTCGGTGTACGTACGGCGACCCATCAAGAATATGCTGCCAAAGCTGTTATTGTGACGACAGGGACGGCCCTCCGTGGGGAAATTATCATCGGAGACCTCAAGTACTCATCAGGTCCTAACCACAGCCTAGCTTCGATTAACCTTGCTGACAATCTTAAGGAACTTGGTCTTGAAATCGGTCGTTTCAAGACAGGAACGCCTCCACGTGTCAAGGCTTCTTCTATCAACTACGATGTGACAGAGATTCAGCCAGGGGACGAAGCGCCAAATCACTTCTCATACACTTCGCGTGATGAGGACTATGTCAAGGATCAAGTGCCATGCTGGTTGACCTACACCAATGGTACCAGCCATGAAATTATCCAAAATAACCTCCACCGTGCTCCTATGTTTACAGGTGTGGTCAAGGGAGTGGGACCTCGTTACTGTCCGTCGATTGAGGACAAAATTGTGCGCTTTGCGGACAAGGAACGCCACCAACTCTTCCTAGAGCCAGAAGGGCGCAATACAGAGGAAGTCTATGTCCAAGGTCTATCAACTAGTCTGCCTGAGGATGTCCAACGTGAGCTGGTTCATTCTATCAAAGGTTTGGAAAATGCAGAGATGATGCGAACAGGTTATGCCATCGAGTACGATATGGTCTTGCCTCACCAGTTGCGTGCAACTCTGGAAACTAAGAAAATCTCAGGACTTTTTACTGCTGGCCAGACAAATGGAACGTCAGGTTACGAAGAAGCTGCTGGCCAAGGGATTATCGCGGGTATCAATGCGGCTCTGAAAATCCAAGGCAAGCCTGAGTTGATTTTGAAGCGCAGTGACGGTTATATCGGGGTGATGATTGATGACTTGGTGACCAAGGGAACTATTGAACCCTACCGTCTCTTGACCAGTCGTGCTGAGTACCGCCTCATCCTCCGTCATGATAATGCCGATATGCGTTTGACAGAGATGGGACGTGAGATTGGACTTGTGGATGATGAACGCTGGGCTCGCTTTGAAATCAAGAAAAATCAATTTGACAATGAGATGAAGCGCCTAGACAGTATCAAACTCAAGCCAGTCAAGGAAACCAATGCCAAGGTTGAGGAGATGGGCTTCAAGCCGTTGACAGATGCGGTGACTGCCAAGGAATTCCTTCGCCGTCCAGAAGTTTCTTACCAAGATGTGGTAGCTTTCATCGGGCCAGCTGCAGAGGACTTGGATGACAAGATTATCGAATTGATTGAAACAGAAATCAAGTACGAAGGCTATATTTCCAAAGCCATGGATCAGGTTGCCAAGATGAAACGCATGGAAGAAAAACGTATTCCAGCTAATATTGACTGGGATGATATTGATTCTATCGCAACAGAAGCCCGTCAGAAGTTCAAACTCATCAATCCAGAAACCATCGGCCAAGCCAGCCGTATTTCGGGAGTAAACCCAGCAGATATTTCTATTCTGATGGTGTATCTGGAAGGTAAAAATCGTAGTATTTCTAAAAATCAAGAAAAGAAAGCATAGAGAAAAACAGCTCCGAAGACGGGGCTGTTTTGTTGATTTTCATTGAGTATTATTCTTCATCTGGTGTGAGGATCATTGGGATAATGATCGGTTCACGTTCGGTATTTTCATAAAGGAAGGGGCGAATGGCGTTGACAATGGCACCATTGACAGATTGCACGCTGGCGTCCTTATTTTTCAGTGCGATACGAATGGCATTGAAGAGGATGCGTTGGCTTTGGCGAATCAAATCACCAGACTCTCTCATGTAGACAAAGCCTCGGCTGAGGATATCTGGACCAGACAGAATCATCTGCGATTTGAAGTCAACAGTTGCGACTGCCAGAACGACACCGTCTTCAGATAGATCACGACGATCTTTGAGGACAGCAGCGCCGATTTCACCGATACGATTTCCATCGACATAGATATCTTGGGCGTTGAAATGACCTGCGATACGAGCTGAGTTAGCAGTAAGGGCAAGCACATCACCATTGCTCATGATAAAGATATTGTCCTTCTCGACACCAGTATCCACCGCTAGTCCAGCGTGGACTTTTTGCATGCGGTATTCACCGTGGACAGGCATGAAGTATTTTGGCTTAATCAAGCGGAGCATAAGTTTTTGCTCTTGCTGGCCACCGTGTCCAGATGTATGAATATTATTAACCTTACCGTGGATAACTTCGACACCAGCTTCAGAAATGATGTTAATCAGCTTGTTGACGCTAGTCGTATTTCCAGGGATTGGACTAGAAGAGAAGATAACCGTATCACCTGGTTGGAGTTGCACCTGACGGTGGGTTCCGTTGGCGATACGAGAGAGGGCTGCCATTGGCTCACCCTGACTACCTGTACAGAGAATGAGAACCTCGCCTGCAGGGTAATCTTTGATTTCATTTGGCTCGATAAAGGTTCCCTTAGGAGCTTTGATGTAGCCAAGGTCAATTCCGTTGACAATGGCCTTTTCCATAGAGCGACCAAAGACCGCAATCTTGCGTCCAGTCTTAACAGCAGCTTCAGTTGCTTGCTGGAGACGGAAGATATTTGAGGCAAAGGATGCAAAGATAATGCGTCCTTCAATGCCTTGGATAATCTTCATGATGGACTGACCAACGACTTTTTCAGAGTTGGTAAAGGTTGGCACTTCTGCATTTGTCGAGTCCGAGAGAAGACAGAGTACGCCTTCTTCCCCAAGGGCAGCCATACGGTGCAAGTCTGCAGGTTCTCCAACTGGAGTAAAGTCAAACTTAAAGTCACCCGTACAGACGATTTTTCCTTGAGGAGTATGAATGACAATTCCCAAAGGCTCTGGAATAGAGTGAGTGGTTCTAAAGAAAGTTGCCTTGAGGTTTTTAAAGGTCAACTCAGTGTTGTGGTTGATTTCGTAAAGTTTGGCGTTGCGCAAGAGGCCGTGTTCTTCGAGTTTTCCACGGATTAAAGCCAAGGCAAGCGGTCCAGCATAGATAGGGACATTTGCTTGCTTGAGCAGGAAAGGAATCCCACCGATGTGGTCCTCGTGTCCGTGTGTAATCAAAACAGCCTTGACGCGGTCGATATTGTCTACGATGTAAGAGTAATCAGGAATGACGTAGTCGATACCCAGCAAGTCATCTTCTGGGAATTTAATTCCAGCATCGACGATGATAATCTCGTCTTGGTATTCAATTCCGTATGTGTTTTTCCCGATTTCTCCCAGACCACCGATGGCAAAAACGCCGACTTCTTCAGGTTTAAGAGTGTAGGCCATATTAGAACTCCGTAATTTCGAAGGCGCCAGTTTCTTTTTCGTAATCTAGCAATTTGTCAGACAAGAGTTCGATATACTCGATATTGTACTCTGGGCGATTTTCTTCGACAAGTTGGCGAGCAGCGATACGACCCTCAAGTTCTGAGCTGGCATCGATGTCTAGGTAAAGTGCGCGTGTAGTTTCACGACGTGGGCTACGTTCTTTTGTTTCTTGATAAAAAACTTTGTAAATCATATAGTTCCTTTCTATTTTACAGGTCAGCTTATTCCAAACTTTTAGCAGAGATTTGCTTGATTTCATTCCATTTTGTGTCTAGATTGACCTTGATTCGTTACAATTGTTTCAATTATAACATAAAATGAAAAATTAGTAAAAGACGGAAACGAGAAAGTCATAGAGTCATTTGGTAAGCGCTTGCAAAAATAAAGAAAATATGTTATCTTGATAATGGGAGTGGAATTTATCGTTTGTCATAATTCCCTATAGTTTTTAAGTCAAGGAGGTTGCCCTATGTATAACTTATTTGCTTTTGCTATCGGAGTTCGCTTGGTGGCTTTTATTATTTTTGTTGCTTGTGTTTATGGAGGGAATCTTCTGTTTGCAAAACTAGAACAACGACAAACCAAGTTCTTGTGGAAGATTACCTTTGTGACTCTCTATTCGCTTTTTCTCCTCCTTGTAACCTATGTCGTTTGGTTTGTATTTTTCTTTGGATTAAATGCTTAGATGCCCTGCTCATGCTAGGGCATTTTTGTTTGGGAGTAAAAGATAGTAGATTTATGACACGAAAATTCCACCCCATCTATCCAGATGAGGTGGTTTTTACATTTTTCTAAAATGACATGACAATGGAATTTTCAGAGCTTATTAGTTTTATGTTAATAATTCTTCTGTTCAAAAATAGAGTTGAAGGCTAAAAATAAAACAATACAAACAGATAAATCAATCGGTAAAGAGATAGTAGTAATGTTTAAATCATTGAGAATGCTGAGCAAACTGTAAGATATGAAGAAGATAAAATTTATCCTTCTAAAAATGTGTTTTTTATCTAGCATGACTTACCAAACTTTTTACGGAGATCCTTTCAATTTTCTTGTTCACTTTTATATTCGGAAAAGAAAAGGAAAAGTGAACATCTTTTTAAATTATTTTTAGTTAAGTGAGGGTATTCCTGTTTGGGGATAAAGAAAATTCCCATGTGCCAGCTTTTGTAGTATAATAGTAAGCAGACAAAAAGATAGGAATATGTTATGAAAGTATTAGCTTTTGATACGTCCAGCAAGGCTCTTTCTCTAGCTATTTTAGAGGACAAGCAGGTTCTTGCCGAGACGACGATTAATATTAAGAAAAATCACAGTATTACCCTCATGCCTGCCATCGATTTTTTGATGGTAAGTTTGGACTGGACGCCCAAGGATTTGGACCGAATCGTGGTGGCGGAAGGACCAGGTAGCTACACAGGCTTGCGAATTGCGGTAGCAACTGCCAAGACCTTAGCTCACACTCTGAACATCGAGTTGGTTGGTATGTCTAGCCTCTTGGCTCTGGTGCCATACCAACAAGAAGGCTTGTTCGTTCCTTTGATGGATGCGCGTCGCAACAATGTTTATGCAGGGTTTTATGAAAATGCTCAGCCTGTCATGCCAGAAGCACACCTGCCTTTTGAGCGAGTGATTGAGCTAATCAAGGGTGCTAGTCAGGTAACCTTTGTCGGAGAAGTTGGCCCCTTTGTGGAGCAAATTCAAGAACACTTGCCAAGGACTAATTACAAAGAAACCTTGCCTAATGCAGCCAATCTTGCTCTTTTGGCCTGGGATAAGGAAGCAGACTCCTTGCACGATTTTGTGCCGAATTACCTCAAACGAGTTGAAGCTGAGGAAAACTGGCTCAAGAACCATACCGAGTCTGGTGAGTCCTACATTAAGCGCCTATGATTGAAATCAAACGAATCCAACAGCAGCCTGACTTGGCTCAAGCCATCTACGCTGTTATGGCAGATATTTACCCAGTCAGTCCTTGGACGCTGGAACAAATCCAAGCAGACCTGTTCCAAGACCAGACTTGGTACGCTCTGGCTTATGATGGGGAAGAAGTGATTGGCTTTCTAGCCGTGCAGGAGAATCTTTTTGAAGCAGAAGTCCTGCAAATTGCTGTTAAAGGAGCCTATCAGGGTCAGGGGATTGCGTCAGCCTTGTTTGCTCAATTGCCGACAGACAAGGAGATTTTCCTCGAAGTCAGAAAGTCAAACCAACGAGCGCAAGCATTTTACAAGAAAGAAAAGATGGCAGTCATCGCTGAGCGAAAGGCCTACTACCATGACCCAGTCGAGGACGCCATCATCATGAAGAGAGAAATAGATGAAGGATAGATATATTTTAGCATTTGAGACATCCTGTGATGAGACTAGTGTTGCCGTCTTGAAAAATGACGATGAGCTCTTGTCCAATGTCATTGCTAGTCAAATTGAGAGTCATAAACGTTTTGGGGGCGTGGTTCCAGAAGTAGCCAGTCGTCACCATGTCGAGGTCATTACAGCCTGTATCGAGGAGGCACTGGCAGAAGCAGGGATTACCGAAGAGGATGTAACGGCTGTCGCGGTTACCTATGGACCAGGCTTGGTTGGAGCCTTACTCGTTGGTTTGTCAGCAGCTAAGGCCTTTGCTTGGGCACATGGACTTCCGCTGATTCCCGTTAACCACATGGCTGGCCACCTCATGGCAGCTCAGAGTGTGGAGCCTTTGGAGTTTCCCTTGCTAGCCCTCTTGGTCAGCGGTGGTCATACGGAGTTGGTCTATGTTTCTGAGGCTGGGGATTACAAGATTGTTGGAGAAACGCGAGATGACGCGGTTGGTGAGGCCTATGATAAGGTCGGCCGTGTCATGGGCTTGACCTATCCTGCAGGTCGTGAGATTGACGAGCTAGCTCATCAGGGACAGGATATTTATGATTTTCCTCGTGCTATGATTAAGGAAGATAATCTGGAGTTTTCATTCTCAGGTTTGAAATCTGCCTTTATCAATCTTCATCACAATGCCGAGCAAAAGGGAGAAAGCTTGTCCACAGAGGACTTGTGTGCGTCCTTCCAAGCGGCAGTTATGGACATTCTCATGGCAAAAACTAAGAAGGCTTTGGAGAAATACCCTGTTAAAACTCTTGTCGTGGCAGGTGGCGTGGCAGCCAATAAAGGTCTCAGAGAACGCCTAGCAGCCGAAATCACAGATGTTAAGGTCATCATCCCACCTCTGCGTCTTTGCGGAGATAATGCAGGAATGATTGCCTATGCCAGCGTCAGCGAGAGGAACAAAGAAAATTTTGCAAGCTTGGACCTCAATGCCAAACCAAGTCTCGCTTTTGGTACCATGGAATAAGGAGTCAGCTTAAGGCTGACTTTTTCACTTGCTAAAATGTCAGAATATTTTGACAAAACTGTAAAATAATGATATAATATATAAAAAATAGGAGGTGGTAAGATGATTGAGAGAATGGAATTGGGGGAATTTTACAAGGAATTGCGCTTGGCGAGAAAGCTCAAGCAGTCAGATGTGGCTTGTGCTGGACTAACAGCCTCTCAGTTGTCCAAGTTTGAACTAGGGCAGTCTATGCTATCTGCGGACAAGTTAATTCTAGCTATTCAAGGAATCAATATGAATTTTGATGAGTTTGGCCATAAGCTCAACAATTATCAAGAATCTCCACATATGCGAATTGGTAGAAGGGTTGTGGATCGTTTTGCCCATCAAGATATAGCTGGCTTAGAGCAACTGTTGGAGGAAGTCGAGCAAGAACAGATGGCGCAGACCTATCGTCGTTTGAATGCTATTGTGATTAAAAATGCCATCCATTCCTTAAATAAGAGCTATCCGCTAACAGATGAGGATAGGGAGTTTCTGACCATCTATCTCTATGCTATTGAGTCTTGGACCTGGTTTGAACTCTATCTCTTTTGCAATACTATGCCCTTCTTAAGTAACCAAGATTTGATATTTTTATCAACCTTTTTACTTGAAAAATCCAAGGAATTTAAAGAGTTACTACATAATCGATTGTATATGAAGCAAGGACTCTTAAATATCTTATCAGAGCTCATGGAGCGAAAACTTTTCTCCTATATCCCAATCTTTGAAGCCGAGTTGGAGAGCATGCTCCGTCCGTATGATGTTTTTGAGAAAGTATCGTGGCAATTTTTAAAGAAAATGAGTATTTTTCTTCAAACCAAAGGAAGCAATCAAAAAGAGATTGAACACTTTATCCAATCTCTGCAAGTATTAGAAAATCCACAATTGCTAGCCCTTTTTGAATTGCGTTTGAAGCAATACAAAGAACTTATCGATTGATTAGAAACGGGAAGACGATAACCCACTCCGAAATAAGCAGGAGTATCAGTTGGATTTTTCTTNTTTTCATCATTAGATCCCTCCTTGTTAGTAGTAACTTTATTATAGCAGGAAAATAATCAAATCTACTAAAATCGCAAATCTGAAATTTCTATAAGAAAAAATATCAAATATGCGATTTTTTAAAATAAGCCAATTTTCGTGTTATACTGTCCTTGTAAAGTACTTAAAGCAAATCCTAGGTCGCATAAGTGGTTTATAAATGGAAAAAGATTTTCCTATAATCAAAGTTCAAACTAGCAATTGATATTAGGAAATGATGGTTTATATTTATGTCATATTACTTATTGGGAAGGAGTAACTAACTATGAAAGCTAAATTTATACTAAAAACGGGAATTATTCTAACTAGCTTTGTTTTCTTAAATACAGTAGCATTGAACACAACAACTGTGTTTGCTAATAGTCCTTCTGTCGAAGAAGCAGAATCCAGTGCTCGAATTCAAGATAGAACTGTTGTCCTAACTTATGATCCCGTGGATGACTCGGATAACTATTGGGTTTATAAATACAGAGCAGCACCTTACGATTTTTACTATAACACAAAAACTAATAAATGGAAGACTATACAATATATTTCTACTTGGGAACATACTACAAATGTTATAGTAGATGGTTGGGGGAAATACGGTCCTTGGCGTCCTAGATAAAATGAGGTAAACGATGGAAAAACAGAGTCAGTTACAAATTTTAATTCATTCCCTGTACAATAATAAAGAAATTAGCTTGACGGAAGACTTTAGGAAGCAATTGCTGGAAACAGCGAAACAGTTTTCTAGTAGTAATGAAGATTTGTTAGCTGCACGTCTTTCATTTGCCGTTTCTAAAGAATTGTTGAGCTTTAAAGGTGAACCGCCGACAGAGTTGTTGGATTTAGCAAAATTTGTCCAAAAGAAAGAAGCTAAATACAAGCAGGGAATAGTGTGGTCTGGTATTTTTAAGATATGATTCATTATAAAATACGGTATTAACGGTTATATAATGCATGAATCTAAAATGAAAAAGAATAATAAGCAAGGTCTGAATCTCAATGCCAAACCAAGTCTTGTTTTTGATACACTGGAATAAAATGGAGTCTGTCTGATTACAATCAGCAGACTTTTTTCTCTTTCCCGAATGTGTTATAATAGTCCATGCTGTGGCTGGAACTGATTCAGCCTATTTATTAAGACAATATGAGGAGAAAGATGAAAGAAAAAGGATTTTGGGAGGGGGCGCAGGCAGCTATGCCAACGGCCCTTGGTTATGTCAGTATTGGCCTTGCCTGTGGGATTATCGGTGCGCCCTATGTGACACCTGTTGAGATGGGCTTGATGAGCCTCTTTGTTTATGCTGGGAGTGCCCAGTTTGCCATGTTGGCTCTGATTGCGGTTCAAGCACCTGTAGCAGCTATTGCTATGACGGTTTTTTTGATCAATTTGCGTCTCTTTTTATTGAGTTTACACGCATCAACTTATTTCCGTCATACAAGTCTCTGGCACAATATCGGTATGTCTAGTATCTTGACGGATGAGACTTATGGTGTTTTGATGGGCGAATTGGTCCATGCAGACAAGGTCAATCCTATGTGGATGCATGGAAACAATCTCAACAGCTATGTGGCTTGGTTTGTGGGAACAGTTGTCGGAACGGCTCTGGGTGGCCTGCTGCCAAATCCAGAGATCTTTGGATTGGATTTTGCCCTGGTTGGGATGTTCATCGGAATTTTTGCTTCGCAATTCCAGATTATGCAAAGACGGATTCCTGTCCGCAATCTGCTCATTATCCTAGCAGTTGTTGCGGTGTCCTTCTTTTTGCTCTTGACAGTGGTGTCTCAGTCGCTAGCTGTTCTGTTTGCGACCTTGCTAGGTTGTACAATGGGGGTGGTTTTAGATGGTCAGTAAGTCTCTTCTATTAGCAGTTATTTTCTCTGGTCTTGTGACTTGGATTCCCCGTATGATTCCCTTCATCTTGGTCAAGTATAAGGGCTTGCCTGCTATCGTTGAGCGTTTTTTGAAGTTTTTGCCCGTTTCTATTATCTTTGCCTTGATTCTTTCAAGCGTAGTGACAGGTAAGGTTGGGAGCCTTCCTCAAATTAAATGGCTAGACTTCTTAGCCGTCTTTCCAACAGCTTGGGTAGCCTTTCGCTACCGTAATCTAGTCGGAACAGTTCTCTTTGGAGTTATTTTGATTGCAGTCTTGCGTTTGGTCTTTTAAATTAGCTATAAAGAAAATCTATCACAGAGATAGATATCATATAATGGCGTAAATGCTCTTTTTCTGTTAAGATTATAAGGTATTCTATTTTGGAGGAAATGACATGAAAAAAATCGTTAAATACTCATCTCTTGCTGCCCTAGGGCTTATTGCTGCAGGTGTGCTAGCAGCTTGCTCAGGTGGTGCTAAGAAAGAAGGAGAAGCAGCTAGCAAGAAAGAAATTATCGTTGCAACCAATGCTTCACCAAAACCATTCAACTATGAAGAAAATGGTGAATTGACTGGTTATGAGATTGAACTAGTTCGTGCTATCTTTAAAGACTCTGATAAGTATGAAGTCAAGTTTGAAAAAACAGAGTGGTCAGGTGTTTTTGCAGGACTTGACGCTGACCGTTACCAAATGGCGGTTAATAACATCAGCTACACTAAAGAACGTGCAGAAAAATACCTTTATGCAGCGCCAACTGCTAAAAACCCTAACGTTCTTGTAGTGAAAAAAGATGATTCTAGCATTAAATCGCTTGACGATATTGGTGGAAAATCAACAGAAGTTGTTCAAGGGACAACTTCTGCTAAACAGTTAGAAGACTACAACAAACAACACTCAGATAATCCAACTGTCCTTAACTATACTAGAGCTGACTTCCAACAAATCATGGGACGCTTGAGCGATGGCCAGTTTGACTACAAGATTTTTGATAAAATCGGTGTTGAAACAGTCATCAAGAACCAAGGTTTGGACAACTTGAAAGTTATCGAACTTCCAAGCGACCAACAACCTTACGTTTACCCACTTCTTGCTAAAGGTCAAGATGAGTTGAAAACATTTGTAGACAAACGCATCAAAGAACTCTACAAAGACGGAACTCTTGAAAAGTTATCTAAACAATTCTTCGGAGACACTTATCTACCAGCAGAGGCTGATATTAAATAATTTTTTGAAATCATCCATTCTGATTCAGATGGGTGATTTCTGAGTCTTTAGGGATATAGTTTTAAACTATATATCTGACTATCTAATAACAATTTGTGAAATCAAACAAATTGTGAGATACTAGTACGGTATTATTTTTAAGGAGAAAGAATCATGAAAATTAAAAAATGGCTTGGTGTAGCAGCCCTTGCTACAGTCGCAGGTTTGGCTCTTGCAGCTTGCGGAAACTCAGAAAAGAAAGCAGACAATGCAACAACTGTTAAAATCGCAACTGTTAACCGTAGCGGTTCTGAAGAAAAACGTTGGGACAAAATCCAAGAATTGGTTAAAAAAGACGGTATCACTTTGGAATTTACAGAGTTTACAGACTACTCACAACCAAACAAGGCAACTGCTGATGGCGAAGTAGACTTGAACGCTTTCCAACACTACAACTTCTTGAACAACTGGAACAAAGAAAACGGGAAAGACCTTGTAGCGATTGCAGATACTTATATCTCTCCAATCCGTCTTTACTCAGGTTTGAATGGAAGTGACAACAAGTACACTAAAGTAGAAGATATCCCAGCAAACGGAGAAATCTCTGTACCGAATGACGCTACAAACGAAAGCCGTGCGCTTTACTTGCTTCAATCAGCTGGTTTGATTAAATTGGATGTTTCTGGAACTGCTCTTGCAACAGTTGCTAACATTAAAGAAAATCCAAAGAACTTGAAAATCACTGAATTGGACGCTAGCCAAACAGCTCGTTCATTGTCATCAGTTGATGCTGCCGTTGTAAACAATACCTTCGTTACAGAAGCAAAATTGGACTACAAGAAAGCACTTTTCAAAGAACAAGCTGATGAAAACTCAAAACAATGGTACAACATCATCGTTGCGAAAAAAGATTGGGAGTCATCACCAAAAGCTGATGCTATCAAGAAAGTTGTTGCAGCTTACCATACAGATGAAGTGAAAAAAGTTATCGAAGAAACATCAGACGGTTTGGATCAACCAGTTTGGTAATAAGAAACAGGGAGGTGGGAGAGAGAATTCCACCTCTTGCTTTTGTATAGAGCATGGATTGTCAGGAAGAGTAGTTCATAGAAAGGTAGAGAGAATATGGTTTTTCCTAGCGAACAAGAACAGATTGAAAAATTTGAAAAGGATCATGTAGCCCAGCATTATTTTGAGGTTTTGCGTACCTTGATTTCTAAGAAGTCGGTCTTTGCCCAGCAGGTTGGACTTAAGGAAGTCGCAAATTATCTGGGTGAAATTTTCAAACGTGTTGGGGCTGAAGTGGAGATTGATGAGACTTATACGGCCCCCTTTGTCATGGCGCATTTCAAGAGTTCGCGTCCAGATGCCAAGACCTTGATTTTCTATAACCACTATGACACTGTGCCAGCGGATGGGGATCAGGTCTGGACAGAGGCTCCTTTTACGCTTTCGGTCCGCAATGGTTTTATGTATGGGCGTGGGGTTGATGACGACAAGGGTCATATCACGGCTCGTTTGAGTGCTTTGAGAAAGTATATGCAGCACCATGATGACCTGCCTGTCAATATCAGTTTTATCATGGAGGGAGCGGAGGAATCGGCTTCGACAGACCTAGATAAGTATCTGGAAAAACATGCAGACAAACTCCGTGGGGCGGATTTGTTGGTCTGGGAACAAGGAACCAAAAATGCTTTGGAACAGCTGGAAATTTCTGGCGGAAACAAGGGGATTGTGACCTTTGATGCCAAGGTAAAAAGTGCTGATGTGGATATTCACTCTAGTTATGGTGGGGTTGTGGAATCAGCTCCCTGGTATCTCCTTCAAGCCTTACAGTCTCTTCGCGCTGCAGATGGCCGTATCTTGGTTGAAGGCTTGTACGAAGAAGTACAAGAGCCAAACGAACGGGAATTGGCCTTGGTGGATATTTACGCCCAACGAAATCCAGGGGAAATCAGCCAGATTTATGGTTTGGAATTGCCTCTCTTACAAGAGGAGCGTGCAGCCTTTCTGAAACGTTTCTTTTTCGAGCCAGCCCTTAATATCGAAGGGATTCAGTCAGGTTATCAAGGACAAGGAGTCAAAACGATTTTACCAGCAGAAGCCAGTGCTAAGCTAGAGGTTCGTTTGGTTCCTGGTCTAGAACCGCATGATGTTCTGGAAAAAATTCGGAAACAGCTAGACAAAAATGGCTTTGATAAGGTAGAATTATACTATACCTTGGGAGAGATGAGCTATCGAAGCGATATGAGCGCGCCAGCCATTCTTAATGTAATCGAGTTGGCCAAGAAATTCTATCCACAGGGCGTTTCAGTCTTGCCGACTACAGCTGGAACAGGCCCTATGCATACGGTCTTTGATGCCCTAGAGGTACCAATGGTGGCCTTCGGTCTAGGAAATGCCAATAGTCGAGACCACGGTGGAGATGAAAACGTGCGAATCGCCGATTATTACACCCATATTGAATTAGTAGAGGAGCTGATTAGAAGCTATGAGTAGAGATATTATCAAGTTAGATCAGATCGATGTGACTTTTCACCAAAAGAAGAGAACCATCACAGCGGTCAAGGATGTGACTATTCACATCCAAGAAGGGGATATCTACGGAATCGTTGGATATTCTGGAGCAGGGAAATCAACCCTTGTACGGGTGATTAACCTCTTACAAAAACCATCTGCAGGGAAAATTACTATTGACGATGATGTGATTTTTGATGGCAAGGTGACCTTAACGGCAGAGCAGTTGCGTCGTAAACGTCAGGATATCGGGATGATTTTCCAGCACTTTAACCTGATGAGCCAAAAGACAGCAGAGGAGAATGTAGCCTTTGCCCTCAAACACTCTGGACTCAGCAAGGAAGAAAAGAAAGCTAAAGTAGCCAAGTTGTTGGACTTGGTTGGCTTGGCGGACCGTGCTGAAAACTACCCTTCACAACTATCTGGAGGGCAAAAACAGCGTGTGGCCATTGCACGTGCCTTGGCAAATGATCCAAAAATCTTGATTTCAGACGAGTCAACTTCTGCCCTTGATCCTAAGACAACCAAGCAGATTTTGGCCTTGTTGCAAGATTTAAACCAAAAATTAGGCTTGACGGTTGTCTTGATTACGCATGAAATGCAAATTGTCAAAGATATTGCCAACCGTGTGGCAGTGATGCAGGATGGGCACTTGATTGAAGAGGGCAGTGTTCTTGAAATCTTCTCAGACCCTAAACAACCTTTGACTCAAGACTTTATCTCAACAGCCACAGGTATTGATGAAGCCATGGTTAAGATTGAGAAGCAAGAAATCGTGGAACACTTGTCTGAAAACAGTCTCTTGGTGCAACTCAAGTATGCAGGTGCTTCAACAGACGAGCCACTTTTGAATGAATTGTACAAGCATTACCAAGTAACGGCTAATATCCTTTATGGAAATATCGAAATCCTCGACGGCACTCCTGTTGGAGAATTGGTTGTGGTCTTGTCAGGTGAAAAAGCAGCGCTAGCAGGTGCCCAAGAAGCCATTCGTCAAGCAGGCGTACAACTAAAAGTATTGAAGGGAGGACAGTAAGATGGAATCATTGATTCAAACCTATTTACCAAATGTCTATAAAATGGGCTGGGCTGGTCAAGCAGGCTGGGGAACAGCTATCTACCTAACCCTCTATATGACAGTTCTGTCCTTTATCATCGGAGGTTTCTTGGGGCTAGTGGCAGGTCTTTTCCTTGTCTTGACAGCGCCAGGCGGTGTCTTGGAAAATAAGGTTGTCTTTTGGATTTTGGATAAGATTACCTCTATTTTCCGTGCGGTGCCATTTATCATTCTCTTGGCAGTCTTGTCACCCTTCTCACACCTAATCGTAGGGACAAGTATCGGGCCAAATGCGGCTATCGTACCGCTATCTTTTGCAGTCTTTGCCTTCTTTGCCCGTCAGGTGCAGGTTGTCTTGGCTGAGCTAGATGGTGGTGTCATTGAGGCTGCTCAAGCGAGCGGAGCGACTTTCTGGGACATCGTAGGTGTTTACCTATCAGAAGGTCTTCCAGATTTGATACGTGTGACGACTGTGACCTTGATTTCACTTGTTGGGGAAACAGCTATGGCCGGTGCGGTTGGAGCTGGTGGTATTGGTAACGTGGCCATCGCTTATGGATTTAACCGCTACAATCACGATGTGACCATCTTGGCAACCATCATTATCATTTTGATTATCTTTGCAATCCAATTCTTGGGAGATTTCTTGACTAAGAAATTGAGTCATAAATAAAAAGTGCAAGGCAATCTGTACATCATTCATAGGAGTTGTTGTTATAGTCAAGACTTGAAATTTTCTGTACTAGCTACTATCAGTCGTTATTTTTATGAGTTAGAGAGTTAAGAATTGTGGGGAGTCAATATGCAAAATCTAGGAGAAGTTTTTAAAGAATTGAGAAAGAGTCGGAATGTATCTCTACAAGAGGCGACGGGAGGAGAGTTTACTTATTCCATGCTGAGCAAATTTGAGCGCGGAGAAGCAGACTTATCATCTATGAAATTGATTACTGCCTTAGATAACATCCACTCTGATTTGAATGAATTTATGTACTTGGTACGTGGTTTTTCTCAGAAACAGTTTTTGGCTTTTCAGGAAAATCTCTGGGAACTATATGACAGAGAAGGGATTGATTCTCTCCATTCCTTGTATGAAGAGACGACTAAAAAGTATAGATCAAGTGCTAAAAAAAGCTATCTTTTACAAATGATTCGTATCAAAAGCCTTCTCGTGTTTTTTGATTCAGAAATCAGGGCAACGGATGAAGAATTGACTTTTCTCTATGACTATTTTTTTACTATTGATATCTGGGGAAATTATGAATTGGAATTATTTTCAACGATTTCTACTTTGTTCCCTCTGCCCCTCTATTTTAAATATTCTAGGGAGATGCTACAAAAGACAGATTTATTAGGCTCTTTACCTAGTAACAAAGTCGCTATTGATACCATTTTGATTAATGGACTCTTTAAAGCGATAGAGGAAAAGGATAAATTAAAAGCAGACTATTTTGTTTTTCAGATTGAAAAACGAGAATTGCCAGAATCTCAAGCTTATCTTAAAATCATTTATATGATTGCTAAAGGGTATTATGATACTATTTTTAAAGTAGAAAATAAGGGGCTTGAAAAAATCCAAAGAGGCATTACAATCTTACAAGATTTAGAGTATATAGATGGTGCAAGATATTATGAAAACTATTTTGCAAATCAGCTCTCAAATGAAGATTTGTAATATATTCTCATTACATCAATTGACGAAAAATAAATAGGCTTGTAGATGGATTGATAATTAGCAGTTTCTAGACGCTAGAGTTTCTATTTTCAGAAAAAATATATTACAAAAAAGTGGGGAGTCCCGCTTTTTTTGTTAGACTGGATTCAATAGAATACGCTTTGAAATGTGAGAAAGGCCTGTTATGAAACTATTCTTAAGACATCATTTATTTAGAATACTTACCTTATCAAGGTTTTTGAGCTCAAGTGGAGCTTATATTTATAATCTGGTATTTATCGTTTATGCCGCGAGTCTACCCTTTAAAAATATAGCTGTATTTATGGCGAATATGATTACGATTTTACCTTTCCTATTTACTTTTTATATTGGGATTAAGGCGGATCATACTCGGAATAAAGCAGGGACAATTATCTGGGTTGGTTGTGTGCAAAGTTTCCTATTTCTTTTGATTGCTGGTGTGATTCATGACCAGAACTTCGTAACGTTTGCTTTTATCTGTATAGTTAATATCTGTTCGGATATTTTATCGGATTATACAGCAGGCCTTCGTATGCCGATTATCCAGCATAATATTTCGGAAGATAGGCTCTATGAAGCTTATTCCTTTACTCAGTTTGTTTCCTATTTATCAAATCTAGGAGGTCAAGCCTTAGGAGTATGGCTACTCACAACCAGTCATCAAAATTTTTCTTTTGTTGCAATGGTGAATGCTGGTTTCTTTTTACTATCTTCTCTTATTTTGTTCAAAAATAGAAGAGAATTGACGCATTTGTCTATAAGTGTAGAGGATAAGTCGATTAGTTTACTTCAACAAGTTAAGGCGATCTATGCGGACATGGATGATATCTTTAGACAGAGAGAAAGTCAATCATTGCTTAAAATTATCTTTGTTATTTTGGTAATGAATACTTTGGGAGGGGCTGTCGGAGGTATTTATCACTTTTACTTATTAGACCATACTATCTATCATCTCAGCTATGCTCAAGCCCTATTTTTAATTGAATGTGTTAGCTTGGGAGGAGCTATTCTTGGTAGCTTAACTCCCCATGATTATTTTGGGAAATTGTCGTTTTCAAGTTTGCTATCGCTCAATGCAATTCTGTTTGTCTTGTTGGCTACTGCTAATATTTTAGATTTTTCTCCTCTAGTAGGTGTTGCCTGCTTAGCCTTTGTCATGTATTTGATGTCGAAATCAATGCCTAAATTAGATACTCTGTTACTGTCTAATTTGAGTGCGGATGTATTAGCTAGAAGTAATAATCTCTTGAGTATGATTTTTTCCCTAACATTACCCTTGGGGGTGTCTGTATTTTCCTTCTTAGCTTTACAAGATATCAGGCTTTGTTGGTGGGTGTTTTTAGTAGTGAGTGTGATAGGGTTGATTTTATCACTAGAAAAAAGAAGTTTTTCAGGTAAAAAATTTTAACCGAGGAAGCTCAGTCTTACTAGAAGGTCTTCCAGATTTGATTCGTGTGACGACTGTGACCTTGATTTCCCTTGTTGGGGAAACAGCTATGGTGGGTGCGGTTGGAGCTGGTGGTATTGGTAACGTAGCCATCGCTTATGGATCTATACTCTTCGAAAATCTCTTCAAACTACGTCAGCTTTGCCTTGCCGTAGGTATATGTAACTGACTTCGTCAGTCTTATCTCCAACCTCAAAACAGTGTTTTGAGCAACCTGCGGCTAGCTTTCTAGTTTGCTCTTTGATTTTCATTGAGAATTAACCGCTACAATCACGATGTGACTATCTTGGCAACCATTATTATCATTTTGATTATCTTTGCAATCCAATTCTTGGGAGACTTCTTGACTAAGTCTTGAGCCATAAATAAAAAGAGCCGTCTGGCTCTTTTTTATTGACTAGATTTTCTGCGCAAATTTTTTACTCAAGGCTTGTCCAATCAAGGCACCCAATAGGGCTCCGATGATAACACTTGCGACAAATAGAAGGATGGTTCCAGGATTTGGTGCAACCATGATACGATCGATATATTCTTGGGATTTTCCTCTTGCCAGAAGGGTAGCCATATAGGCTTTGGGCGCAATCCACATAAGCAAGATTGGTCCTGTTGAGCTAAAGGCAAAGAGAATGAAAGAAAGGAAGTTTTTTGTTTGGTCCTTGTATTTTCCTAGGCTAGCTACTGCATCTGCTAGGAGGCCGCAGATAATTCCAGGAAGGAAGGCACCAGCACCGTGTTTAGTTCCCAAGAAAAAGAGGGCAATGACAAGGCCGATAGTGGTAATGGCTCCAAAGCGCGGAACTTTTGCGACCAGAATCATATAGGCGCTACCACCGACAAGGGCAGTAAAGGCAGGCGCATAAAACATATTTCCAGTTTGGTCAAAGAGATTTCCCAAAAGGACACCAATCCCCATGCAGAGGAAGTAAAGAACTGCAAAAAGCAGAGTCGTTAAGATAGATTTTTTCATGAATTGTCTCCTGATAATTTTTTCATAATTCTCATTGTACCATGGTTTGATGGGATTGTAAATGGGGAGAAAGTGTTATTGTTTGCTTGTCATACTCTTCGAAAATCAAATTCAAACTGCGTCAACGTCGTCTTGCCGTACTCAAGTACAGCCTGCGGCTAGTTTCCTAGTTTGCTTTTTGATTTTCATTGAGTATAAAACTAAATTTTTTATAGATTTGTTAATTTTAAATCGTTTTACTGTATTGCTTAAACCAATTTGACCTTCGCAGAATTACTAAACAAACAACGCATTAAGGCTGCCCAACAACTCTTACTTTCAACTAGTGACAGTATCGAAGATATTTGTTATGCCGTTGGTTACAGTAACGTGGGATATTTCTATAAAGTGTTCCGAAAATTGTGTGGAAAGTCTCCCAAAGCCTACCGAAAACAGGTAGAAACTATACTATAAGATTTGTATCCCTTTACAAAAAGTGCTATAATATAAATAATAATATCAGGAGGTTCTATCATGAAAAAGAAACCGATTTATCTATGGGTCTTGCTAATCTTGTCTGCCCTTATTTCAGCTACGTCTCTGTTTGAACTTTTGAAGCCCTTACCTAGCAAAGAAGTCCTTCGTGCTGCTCAGAAACAGGTTGCAGGGGTCAGTGCTCAGCAGGTAGAAGATAGCATTAATTATAGCTATAGAGTGGCAGAAGCGTCTCATTCTATTTTTAATATGGCCTTGATTGTGCTATCTGCTATTTTAGTGGTAGTAGCGATTGTGTTCCTTGTTCGTAAGAATTTGCAATATGCAAACTATACTTATGTTGGCTATGTTTTGTTAGCTATTATTGGTTCAATTTATACCTATGTGACTTTGCAAGACGCTGTGCAGTTGCTTCAAGATGAGACCATGCGTTTGACAATGAGTATTGGTTCAAAAGCTGTTAGTATTTTCTATATCGTTATCAATGTTCTTTTCCTAGCCTTTGTCTTTTACAAGATGTGGCGTCAGCAAAAAGCCTTGGCAGAAGAAGAGGAAACAGAAGAACTTGCTTAAGTATTGACAAAAAAGAGCTATCAGGTTACAATCTTGGTAGTTCTTTTTCGATTAAAAATAAAATCATGGAGGTACATATGAAGACAATTTCTTTAGTTTATATTAGTCTGAGTGGGAATACTGAGAGTTTTGTGACACGCTTGAAAGACTATCTCTTGTCCCAGTACGAGGGGATTGAGGTCCAAAAGATTCATATCAAGGATTTGGTCAAGGAAGGCCAAGATTTCTATGAAATGGATCATCCTTATGTCACTTTTTTGCCGACCTACCTAGAAGGTGGAAATGGCGTGGACAACGGAGATGTTGAGATTTTGACGACACCCGTTGGGGATTTTATCGCCTATGGCGACAATGCTAGTAAGTGTTTTGGCGTGGTTGGTTCAGGAAATCGTAACTTTAATAACCAATACTGTCTGACAGCCAAGCAATATAGTGAGCGTTTTGGATTCCCTGTATTGGCTGACTTTGAAATGCGTGGTATGCTGGGAGATATCAAACATGTCGCAGCGATTATTGCAGATTTGTATGAGTTGGAAAGTTGAGCTTAGGCTTGACTTTTTTATTATTCCAAGCAGTTTTATCAGAACTCTTACTTTCTATGCTCCAAGAGTTGATTGATGTGGTCTACTTTTTTTGATGCTCTTTTATAGGAAATAGTCCAAATGATGAGGTAGACAATTGCAAACTCGATAATAAGCTGGAGATAGAAGATCCAGTGGAAGGGGAACCAACCTGCTAGGGTTGCTAGTGGGACAAAGCCTACTAGCATAAGGAAGAAATGGGTCAGAGTCGCACGGAGCAAGCTCCAGTCACGGCTGAATAATCGCTTGCCAAAGTTGAAGAGAATACCGATGGCTGCCCAGATCAGTGTGCAGTAGAGCAAGACCAGGGCACCGTGAACCTGATGTTGAGCCATCACTTGGCCGATGAGAGACTCGGAACTTAGTGGGGCGTAGGTATTTGGGGCATAAATGAGTGAAAAGATGATAGAGAGGATGAGGCCGATGAGGACACCAGTAGCTGCATCGTGGAAGGTTTGTTTTTTCATAGTTCTAATTTCTCCTTGATGGTTTTTAGGTAACGGCGTGAAGAGTAGGTGAAGCTTTCGTTTTTCAAGAAAATTTCTACTAGGCCGTTGGGGGTGAGCTTGAGATGAGAGATGGAATCGATATTGATGATTTCAGATTGGGAAATTTGGATAAAAGTTGTTGGCAGAATTTCAAGGACCTGATAGAGTCGCAAATCAATGCTGTAGGTCTGACTCGCTGTTTCTGCTAGAACCTTCCGATTCTCGATATAGAAGCGTTGTATCTTACCAATCTCAACGAGATAGATCTGATTATCGATTTTCCCTTTGATTTTTTCTGTTAGATCCAGATTTTCTGCGAGCTCGATGACTTTCTGGATTTTATCGGTTTCTTGAGGTGCTTGAACAATCAGCTTTTCCTCTTCGTAAGTCTCACTAATCTGTAGTTCTACTTTCATAAATTTCTCTCCTTGTTTTTCATACAAAATTAATCTCACTTCTTGTACACCTTTATTAATACTCTTCAAAAATCAAATTCAAACCACGTCAGCGTCGTCTTGCCGTACTAAAGTACTGTCTGCGCCTAGCTTTCTAGTTTGCTCTTTGATTTTTATTGAGTATACCACTATTTTATGCCCCCTTCAAGGGACTTTGTCTATGTGGAGGGATTTGACTCCTATGTGGTGGAGCTTTTCTGTTCTTTCTGAAATATGGTATAATAGCACTATCAATTTCTAGGAAAATAGATACAGAAAGGGGCTGAAAGATGTCTCATATTATTGAATTGCCAGAGGTGCTGGCAAACCAGATCGCGGCAGGAGAGGTTATCGAGCGTCCAGCTAGCGTTGTTAAGGAGCTGGTAGAAAATGCCATTGACGCAGGCTCTAGCCAGATTATCATTGAGATTGAGGAAGCTGGTCTCAAGAAAATCCAAATCACAGATAATGGTCATGGAATTGCCCACGATGAGGTGGAATTGGCCCTGCGCCGCCATGCGACCAGTAAGATAAAAAATCAGGCAGACCTTTTTCGGATTCGGACGCTTGGTTTTCGTGGTGAAGCCTTGCCTTCTATCGCTTCTGTTAGTGTTCTGACCCTTTTGACGGCGATGGATGGTGCGAGTCACGGGACCAAGCTAGTCGCGCGTGGGGGAGAAGTTGAAGAAGTCATCCCAGCGACTAGTCCTGTGGGAACCAAGGTTTGTGTGGAGGACCTCTTTTTCAACACGCCTGCCCGCCTCAAGTATATGAAGAGCCAGCAAGCAGAGTTGTCTCATATCATTGATATTGTCAATCGTCTGGGTTTGGCCCATCCTGAGATTTCTTTTAGTTTGATCAGTGATGGTAAGGAAATGACGCGAACAGCGGGAACAGGTCAATTGCGCCAAGCTATCGCAGGGATTTACGGTCTAGCTAGCGCCAAGAAGATGATTGAAATTGAGAATTCTGATCTTGATTTCGAAATTTCTGGCTTTGTGTCTTTGCCTGAGTTAACTAGAGCCAATCGCAACTATATCAGTCTCTTCATCAATGGTCGTTATATCAAGAATTTCCTACTCAATCGTGCTATTTTAGATGGTTACGGTAGTAAGCTCATGGTAGGCCGTTTTCCACTGGCTGTCATTCACATCCATATAGACCCCTATCTAGCGGATGTCAATGTGCATCCGACTAAGCAAGAGGTGCGGATTTCTAAGGAAAAAGAACTGATGGCTCTGGTCTCAGAAGCTATTTCCAACAGTCTCAAGGAACAAACCTTGATCCCAGATGCCTTAGAAAATCTTGCTAAATCGACCGTGCGCAATCGTCAAAAGGTGGAGCAGACCATTCTCCCTCTCAAAGAAAATACGCTCTACTATGAGAAAACTGAGCCGACAAGACCTAGTCAAGCTGAGGTGGCTGATTATCAGGTAGAATTAACTGAGGAAGGGCCGGATTTAACCCTGTTTGCCAAGGAAACCTTGGATCAGCTGACCAAGCCAGCAAAACTGCATTTTGCAGAGAGAAAGCCTGCTAACTATGACCAACTAGATCATCCTGAGTTAGACCTAGCTAGTCTTGATAAGGCTTATGACAAGCTGGAGCGAGAAGAAGCATCCAGCTTCCCAGAGTTGGAATTTTTTGGTCAGATGCACGGGACTTATCTTTTTGCACAGGGACGAGATGGGCTATACATCATAGACCAGCATGCGGCTCAGGAACGGGTCAAGTACGAGGAGTATCGTGAAAGCATTGGCAATGTTGACCAGAGCCAGCAGCAACTGCTAGTGCCCTACATCTTTGAATTTCCTGCGGATGATGCGCTTCGTCTCAAGGAAAGGATGGAACATTTGGAGGAAGTAGGAGTCTTTCTAGCAGAGTACGGGGAAAATCAATTTATCCTACGTGAACATCCTATTTGGATGGCAGAAGAAGAGATTGAATCAGGTATCTATGAGATGTGCGACATGCTCCTTTTGACTAAGGAAGTTTCTATCAAGAAATACCGAGCAGAGCTGGCTATCATGATGTCCTGCAAACGGTCTATCAAGGCCAACCATCGTATTGACGATCATTCGGCTAGACAACTCCTCTATCAGCTTTCTCAATGTGACAATCCCTACAACTGTCCCCACGGACGTCCTGTTTTGGTGCATTTTACAAAGTCAGATATGGAAAAGATGTTCCGACGTATTCAGGAAAATCACACCAGTCTCCGTGAATTGGGGAAATATTAATACTCTTCGAAAATCTCTTCAAACCACGTCAGCTTCGCCTTGCCGTACTCAAGTACTGTCTGCGGCTAGCTTCCTAGTTTGCTTTTTGATTTTCATTGAGTATAAAAGTACAAAAAAGTCTGGGAAAAATTTTTAAAATCAGAAAAACGCATAAAATTAGGTGTTCAAAAACCTTTATTCTATGCGTTTTATTATGGAAATATTTGCTTTTTTCCGAATACTCGTCGAAAATCTATTTAATACTCTTCGAAAATCAAATTCAAACCACGTTAACGTCGCCTTGCCGTACTTAAGTACAGCCTGCGGCTAGTTTCCTAGTTTGCTCTTTGATTTTCATTGGGTATAAACCACGTCAGTTTTATATGTAATCTCAAAACAGTGTTTTGAGCTAATTTTGCCAGTTTTGTTTGTAACATCAAAGCTGTGTTTTACCAATCTGCGACTGGCTTCCTAGTTTGCCCTATGATTTTCATAGAGTATTAAATTGCGATTTTGCCAAGTTTCTTTATTCGTCTAAAAGTAGAGTCTGTTCTAAGCGTCTAATGTACGGATTAGGTTGACCATTTCAATAGCTCCTTGTGCACACTCAGAACCCTTATTTCCTGCTTTAGTGCCAGCTCGCTCTATGGCTTGTTCAATTGTATCTGTCGTTAGCACACCAAACATAACTGGGATTTCGCTATTTAAACTGATTTGGGCAATTCCCTTAGATACCTCGCTACATACATAATCATAATGACTTGTACTACCTCTAATGACAGCTCCCAAGCAGATAATTGCATCATATTTTTTACTTTTTGCCATTTTTGATGCAATCAGTGGTATTTCAAAAGCTCCTGGAACCCAGGCTACCTCGATATCTTTCTCGTTTACATTCTCTCTTTTGAGATTATCTAGTGCTCCAGATAATAATTTTGAAGTTATAAATTCATTAAATCTCGCTACAACAATACCTATTTTAATATCATTCGCTACTAAATTACCTTCATAAGTGTTCATTTATTTTCCTCCATATTTAAAATGTGACCCATTCGATTTTTCTTTGTTTCTAAATAAAAACTATCGTAAGGATTGGCTTCTATTTCGATTGGTATTCTACTGGAAATGGGAATTCCATATTTTTCTAACTGTTCAACCTTGTCAGGATTATTTGTCAGTAAATGAAGTGACTGTAGTCCCAGGTCTTTAAGCATTTGTGCTCCAATATAATATTCTCTTAAATCGCCTTCAAAGCCTAATGCAAGATTGGCATCAAGCGTATCCATTCCTTGATCTTGTAAATGATAGGCTTTTAATTTATTGATAAGTCCAATTCCTCGTCCCTCCTGTCGCAAGTAAAGTAAGACACCCGAACCATTTTCAGCAATCATTTTCATAGCTTTATCGAATTGCTGTCCACAATCGCACCGTAAAGAGCCTAAAACATCTCCTGTTAAACATTCAGAGTGGACCCGACATAATACATTGCCTTCATCCTCTATATTTCCCATAATAAGAGCAAGATGATGTTCCCCATTTAGTTTATCTATGTAGCTAATTGCTTTGAAATTACCGTATCTAGTAGGCATATTGACAGTTGAAACTCGTTCTACCAGCTGATCATATACTTTTCTATATTCTTGTAATTCTTTGATGGTGATTAGTGGGATGTTGTGTTTCTTCGAGAACTGAATTAAATCATCTGTTCTCATCATTTTGCCATCATGATTCATTATTTCACAACATAGGCCACACTCTTTTAGTCCTGCTAATTTTAATAGATCAACAGTTGCTTCAGTGTGTCCATTTCTTTCTAGAACACCACCGTTTTTCGCAATTAAAGGAAACATATGTCCTGGCCTGCGAAAATCAGAGGGTCTTATATCTTCAGCTACACACATACGTGCGGTCAGTCCTCTTTCCTCGGCAGAAATACCTGTGGTCGTTTCCTTATAATCAATTGAAACTGTAAAAGCCGTCTTATGATTATCTGTATTGTTTTCAACCATAGGTGAAAGCATTAATTGATTAGCTAAACGTTCGCTCATAGGCATACAAATTAATCCTTTGGCATAAGTAGCCATGAAATTAACACTTTCTGTTGTAGCTGCTTGTGCGGAACAAATTAAGTCTCCTTCGTTTTCTCTATCCTTGTCGTCTATAACAAGAACAAGTCGTCCCTTCTGCAATGCTTCTAATGCTTCTTGTATTTTTTGATATTCCATTGACTGATCATCCTTTCTGCTAAAATCCATTTTGATATAACAGTTCCTTCGATATTTCTGATTTTGGAGAGTTATCCATCAGTTTTTGCACATATTTACCTAAGATATCATTTTCAAGATTTACTGTACTCCCGACTTGTTTACTCTTAAGAATGGTTTGTTCCAAGGTATGAGGGATAACAGAGACTGAAAAGTTTACTTTGGAGACTTTAGCGACAGTCAGACTAATGCCATCAATTGTAATAGATCCTTTTTCAACTATTAAATCTAAAATTTCTTTTTTTGTGTTGATTTGATACCATACAGCATTATCATCTTTTTTTATTGACGAGATTTTTCCTGTACCATCAATGTGTCCTGTAACGACGTGACCTCCAAGTCGACCGTTGACAGATAAGGCTCTTTCTAGATTCACCTCACTTCCATGTTTTAATAGAGTAAGAGCTGTTCGACTCCATGTTTCATTCATTACATCAACTGTAAAGGCTTGATGATTGAAATGAGTAACTGTAAGACAGATACCATTTACTGCTATACTATCGCCTAAATGGATATCCGTTAATATTTTTGAGGCTTTAATCGATAGTGTGCAATTACGAGAATTTTTCTCTATTCTTTCAACTTTTCCGATTTCTTCAATTATTCCTGTGAACATGGGTAAATCACTTCACTTTCTATGAGATAGTCATTTCCTATTTGAGAAAAAGCATAAGGTTTCAGCATGATAGCGTCATTTGGCAAAGAAATACCTTCACCTCCGACAGGAAACTTGGCACTGCCTCCAAAAATTTTTGGTGCAATATATATTTTCAGATCATCAACAATTTGTTGTTCCAAAGCACTCCAATTCATTAGACTGCCCCCCTCTAGAAGTAGGCTATCAATCTGCATGTTTCCTAGATGTTGCATTAAACTTGATAAGTCTATATGATTGTCTTTTTTCTTTATGGAAAGTATTTCACAGCCATGATTTTGATATAGCTTTATTTTATTTTTATCTTCAGAGGAAGTAGCAATATAAGTTTTAATATCATTTGCTGTTTTTACGATTTTAGAGGTAAGAGGAGTTCGTAAATGTGTATCGCATATGATGCGGACAGGATTTTTCCCTTCCTCTAATCTACATGTCAGCAAAGGATCGTCTTGAATAACAGTATTGACTCCCACCATAATCGCACTAACATGGTGTCGTAACTGATGCACATGCTTTCTTGCCTCTTCTCCAGTAATCCATTTGGATTGATTTGTTTTAGTGGCTATTTTTCCATCCATTGTCATTGCATATTTCATAAAAACATAGGGTACATGCTGGGTAATATACTTTCTAAAACTTTTTATTAAGTTAAGACACTCATTCTCTAAAACTCCAACAGTAACTTGAAGATTATTTTCCTCAAGTATCTTTACTCCTTTTCCAGATACAATAGGATTACAGTCTAGACTTCCAATGACTACTCTTGTAATACCACTATCGATTATAGCATCTATACAAGGAGGTGTTTTCCCAAAGTGACAACAGGGTTCAAGTGTTACATAAAGCGTTGCTCCGACAGGGGATTCTCTACAGTTTTTAAGAGCATTTCTCTCAGCATGTGGGCCGCCAAAAAACTCATGATATCCTTGTCCGATAATGTGATTATCTTTTACAATAACTGCGCCGACCATAGGATTAGGATTGACGTAACCAGCCCCTTTTTGTGCCAGTTTTATTGCTAATTGCATATATTCTGAGTCGCTCATCTCACTACCTCCAAAAAAATATACCTTGAATAGGGGACTATTCAAGGCATACAAAAGAGAACTTATGCAATTAACAAAAATGCTCTGAAATGACAAGTAATCATTTCAGAGCACACAAAAAGCACAAATATACTTTCATCTTCTTTCATCCAGACTATACTGTCGGCTTTGGAATTTCACCAAATCATGCCTTTCGGCTCGTGGGCTATACCACCGGTAGGGAATTGCACCCTGCCCTGAAGATAGTTATTCAATTACAGATGATTATAGTACTTAATTTTGAATATGTCAACAGATAAATACAGATTATTTTTGCTATACTGTGTTTGTGTTCATTGCTCCTCTATCATCGGCTAAAGAAAATATGGTATACTAGATAGGCAAATTAAGAGAGAAGGAAAACTATGTACGAATATTTAAAAGGAATCATTACCAAAATCACTTCCAAATACATTGTTCTTGAAGTCAACAGTATCGGTTATATCCTGCATGTGGCCAATCCTTATGCCTACTCAGGACAGGTCAATCAAGAGGCTCAAATTTATGTGCATCAGGTCGTGCGTGAGGATGCCCATCTACTTTATGGATTCCGTTCAGAGGACGAGAAGAAGCTCTTTCTCAGTCTGATTTCGGTTTCTGGGATTGGTCCTGTGTCAGCTCTTGCTATTATCGCTGCTGATGACAATGCTGGCTTGGTTCAAGCCATCGAAACCAAGAATATCACCTACTTGACCAAGTTCCCTAAAATTGGCAAGAAAACAGCCCAGCAGATGGTGTTGGACTTGGAAGGCAAGGTAGTAGTTGCAGGAGATGACCTTCCTGCTAAGGTGGCAGTGCAAGTAAGCGCTGAAAACCAAGAATTGGAAGAAGCTATGGAAGCCATGTTGGCGCTAGGCTACAAGGCAACAGAGCTCAAGAAAATCAAGAAATTCTTTGAAGGAACGACAGATACAGCTGAGAACTATATCAAGTCGGCCCTTAAGATGTTGGTCAAATAGGAGCAGAGCATGACAAAACGTTGTTCGTGGGTCAAGATGACCAATCCGCTCTACATTGCCTATCATGATGAGGAGTGGGGCCAGCCTCTCCATGATGACCAAGCATTGTTTGAGTTGTTGTGTATGGAAACCTATCAGGCAGGCCTGTCTTGGGAAACGGTACTAAACAAACGCAAAGCTTTCCGAGAAGCTTTTCATGGCTATCAAATTCAAGCGGTCGCAGATATGACCGACACCGAACTGGAAGACTTGCTGGAGAATCCAGCCATCATTCGAAATAGAGCCAAGATTTTTGCTACACGCGCTAACGCCCAAGCATTTTTACGACTACAGGAAGAATATGGCTCTTTTGATGCCTATCTTTGGTCCTTTGTTGAGGGGAAAATAATCGTTAACGATGTTCCCGATTACCGCCAAGCCCCAGCTAAAACACCTTTGTCTGAAAAATTAGCCAAAGATCTCAAAAAACGAGGCTTTAAGTTTACAGGACCAGTCGCCGTCTTGTCTTTTCTACAAGCAGCAGGGCTGGTTGATGACCACGAGAACGATTGTGAATGGAAAAGCGGAAATTAGTGGGTGTAGGTAACTAGAATATCCGAGAATATAGAAAAAAGCTGAGAAACTTTTCCCAGCTTTTTATATATACTATTAGATTTGTTAGAGTGAAGTCAAAAAAGTGATTCCACCTAAAATAACACCAGCTGAATTTGGAATGATTAGTATCCAATCCTTCTTAGGTTCCTTTGTCCATCCATAAATAACCCAGATTAAGCAAGATATAGCAGCTGATAAAGGTTGAAATGGTTGAGCTTTATTTCCCTGTAAATTAGCGATAATTTGAGGTATGTAGGCAATAAATACTATGATTCCAATAAAGGCACCAATAGAACCTACGATTCGATTAATTTTTTGTTTTGTCATATACACCTCCTTCAAAAGGATATCATAGAAATTAGCGAAATGCAATAAATTCAGATACAAATTGTAACGAAAACGAATACAAAAGCACAAAAATAGAGACACTATTTATTTTTTGTTATAGTCAAAGCGAATGACTTGCTCCTGTGCATCTACATAGGCATGGACTCCGAAGGGGACAATTGCTCTCGGAGTTGCGTGGCCGACATTCAGATTATAGACAATTGGAATATTGCTGTCAATGATATCCAATAGTGCCTCTTTATAGTCGTCATAGAAAGTTTCATCCATAGGTTTCCCGACCAAGAGTCCGCTGATGACCTTGAATATACCAGTGTTCTTTAAAGTTTGTAACATCTTTTTGAAGTCTTCCGGCTCAGGCTTTTCTTCGCTTGTCTCTAGCAAGAGGATCTTTCCTTCCCAGTCTGACAAGTCAGGGAAAAGTTTGTATTCTTGGCAGAGCTCCGTGCTATCTGCGTATCGAGAGTTGTCAAAGATATCGTAGAGGGATTCGAGGCAACCACCGAGGATTTTCCCCTCGAACTGGGCAGTTCCTTGTAACAACTCAAAACCAGTATTTGTATGACTGACACGAGGTGTCCCCAGAGCTTTGGGACTAAAATCAGTTCGTTCCTCATACCAAACATTGCTAGGGCGGATTTCTGAGATTTTTCCCGTCTCAATCAATTCTTTGAAGTAGTGAAGGCTATAGGGCAACATCTCCTTGTCTAATTCACAAATGTCTGCTAAGAGGGATTGACCATAAAAAGTCTTGATTCCTAGTTTATGCAACATGAGGTGGTTCATGGTTGTATCCGAGAAGCCAAGAAAAATTTTTTGTTTGATAACCTTTTGGAGTTGGTTATTTTCAAAAAGATAAGGTAGTAAGCGATAGGTATCGTCTCCACCGATGGCACATAGGATCATATCGATGCTATCATCAGAAAAGGCATGCATCCAATCTTCTGCACGCGCTTCAGGATAGTTCTTGATAAAGTCTAATCCTTTTAGCGAATGGGGCAAAAAGATAGGATTGAGTCCCAGGTCCTTGAGACGTTGGACACCCAAGTCCACTTCGTGTTTGACAAAGTCCTCTCCGATAATGCCACTAGATAAACTAACAATACCAATAGTAGAAATCATATTTTATCCTCCTAGAAATAGATTGAGCCTATTTTATCACAAAAGATTAGATAGAGCTATGTGGGATGTCAGAAGAATACTTTAAAATCAAGAAAGTAAGCGAAAAAGCAACCGCACCTGCAGTTGCTTTTATGATTCTTCTTAATAGCGTGTTGGTCCTGCACTTGCGCTGCGGATATTCAAGCGTTTCTTGAGATAGAAGCGAAGGGCTAGGAGGACTGCTCCGATAATAGCCAGCGGCAATGGAGCAAGTACTGGGTTAAGGCTAGCTGGTAGGAAGCTTGTTGCAAAGAAGACAAGCAACCAAAGGAACATAGAGGCTAGAATAACTAGTACAGATTTCCAGAAAGGTGGACGTTGACTGCGGTCCATATCTGGTCCATAATATTGGTAAACAAAGTAGTACATCAAGTAGAAGGCAAATCCACCAACCAGTCCAACTAATAGGAGGGTGACAAATCCATAGCCGAAAGCTTGATCTGCTGCAAAGAAGGTTGTGAGGGCGCTGACGAGGGCAAAGAGGCTAGTGATGAAAAGAGCTGAGTCCATAATCATGAGTTTTGGATCATCATTTTCTTTTGGATGCTCTTTTTCATATTGTTCCTTGACAGTGAAACTATGAGCCCAATGAGTTGGCGCGCCATAGAGGGAACGAGCAGTCGTACCCTTGACTTGCTCCTCAAGGATTTGGGGAATAACTTCCTCAAAAATAGTCTTGATTTCAGCGTCTGTTTTCCCATCTTTGATGAATTGTTGGGTAGCGATGTGGACAAACTCTTGGTTTTTCTTAGTTAATTTTTGTAGATCAATCTGAGACATAGGAACTCCTCTTAGAACCATTTTTTATGGATGAGATAGAGAGTGAGCGAGACACTCATAGCAAAGGCGATAAAGACGATTAGCCAGAAGGCATTTGGCTCACCGTTTAGGGGGATTTCATTATCCTTAAAGTTCATCCCGTAGGCAGAAAAGACCATGGTTGGGATGGACATAACGATGGTCACAAGGGCCAAGGTTTTCATGATGTTGTTCTGGTTGTTGGAAATGATAGAGGCGAAGGTCTCTGTCATAGAATGCAAGACATTTCCATAAATGTCTGCCATCTCGATGGCCTGTTGGGTCTCAATCAGGGTATCTTCAAGCAGGTCTTCGTCCTCAAGGTATTTCTTGATATTGCTGGTTGAGCTGGTCAATTTCTTAATCACACGCTCATTTGTTTTGAGGGAGGCCTTGAAATAGACGATGGTTTTTTCCAATTCCATGAGCTCAATCAATTCTTCATTACGAGTTGATTGATGCAGTTGACTTTCGATTTGTTCACTCTTGCGGTCAATCGAACGAAGGGCTGTTAGGTAAAGCTCTGCATTGCGATAGAGAATCTGGAAGATAAAACGCGAACGCATGAAGGTATAGAAATTACGCAATCGACGGTTGATAAAGACATCAAGGACTGGTAATGGTTCCAAACACGTAGTGATAATGGTTTCCTCGGTGATGATAATACCAAGCGGGATGGTTACGTAGTAGGTGCGATTATTTCTTTCTTCTGTGACCGGAACGTCTACGATAATCAGGGTGTATTCGTCTTCAATTGTAATACGAGACATTTCTTCCGCATCGAGCGGTGCTCGAAGGTCGGCAATATCAATATCGAAGGCATTAGCGATTTCCAGTGATTCATTTTGAGTCGGATTGACGAGATTGATCCAAGTACCCGGTTCAAGCGTATCGATCTCTTTAAATTCAGTTGTTGTAGAGAGAAAAACTTGTTTCATATCCCTTATCCTTTCTCATTTTTCAGATTTTTTCACACCGTACTATTATACTACAAATTCAGCCTTTTGGGTAATAGAATCTCACTTTTTTTGGTATAATGGTAAGCAATAATGGACTAGAAAGAACAAAGATGCAAGATAAAATTGTCATTCATGGGGCGCGTGCCCATAATTTAAAAAATATTGATGTAGAGATTCCACGAGACAAGCTGGTTGTAGTGACTGGTTTGTCAGGGTCTGGGAAATCCAGTCTGGCCTTTGATACCCTCTATGCGGAGGGTCAACGTCGCTATGTGGAGAGTTTGTCAGCCTATGCTCGTCAATTTTTGGGAAACATGGAGAAGCCTGATGTAGATGCTATTGATGGTCTCAGCCCAGCTATTTCCATAGACCAGAAAACGACTAGTAAAAACCCTCGTTCGACCGTGGGAACGACGACTGAAATCAATGACTATCTGCGTCTCCTCTACGCACGTGTGGGTACGCCTTACTGTATCAACGGGCATGGAGCTATCAAGGCTTCTTCTGTGGAGCAAATCGTGGATAAGGTTTTAGAATTGCCTGAACGCCAGCGCCTACAAATTTTAGCACCAGTCATTCGTAAGAAAAAAGGACAGCATAAGAACGTCATTGAAAAGATTCAGAAAGATGGTTATGTTCGCGTCCGTGTGGATGGGGAAGTCTATGATGTGACCGAAGTGCCAGAGTTGTCTAAGAGCAAGCAACACAATATCGATGTTGTTGTTGACCGTATTGTCATCAAGGAGGGCATTCGTAGTCGTCTCTTTGATTCCATTGAGGCTGCCCTTCGTATTACAGAAGGTTATGTCATTATTGACACTATGGATGATTCGGAGTTGCTCTTCTCTGAGCATTATGCCTGCCCAGTTTGTGGCTTTACTGTTCCAGAGTTAGAGCCTCGCCTCTTCTCTTTCAATGCTCCTTTTGGCTCTTGTAGTGAGTGTGACGGCCTAGGCATCAAGTTGGAGGTGGATACTGATTTGGTAGTGCCAGAAGCCAGCAAAACCTTACGTGAGGGAGCGCTGGCACCTTGGAATCCTATCTCATCCAACTACTATCCAAACATGCTAGAGCAGGCCATGACGGCCTTTGGAGTGGATATGGATAAGCCTTTTGAAGACTTGTCAGAAGCAGATAAGAACTTGATTCTCTATGGTTCTGATGGTAAGGAATTCCATTTCCACTATGAGAATGAATTTGGTGGCGTGCGTGATATCGACATTCCTTTTGAAGGAGTTGTCAATAATATCAAGCGTCGCTACCATGAAACCAATAGTGACTACACCCGCACCCAGATGCGCCTCTACATGAATGAGCTGACCTGCGGAACCTGTCACGGCTATCGCCTCAATGATCAGGCCTTGTCTGTTCGTGTGGGTGGCGAGAAAGGACCACATATCGGAGAAATTTCAGATCTGTCTATCGCAGACCACTTGGAGTTGGTGAGCCAGTTAACCTTGTCTGAAAATGAAGCTATTATTGCTCGTCCCATTCTCAAGGAAATCAAGGACCGTTTGACCTTCCTTAATAACGTGGGTCTTAACTATCTGACCCTGTCACGTTCGGCAGGAACCCTTTCAGGTGGGGAAAGTCAGCGTATTCGTTTGGCAACCCAGATTGGTTCTAACCTATCAGGTGTTCTTTATATTCTAGATGAGCCGTCAATCGGTCTTCATCAGAGGGATAATGACCGTCTGATTGCCAGTCTCAAAAAGATGCGTGATTTGGGTAATACTCTCATAGTAGTGGAACATGACGAAGATACCATGCGTGAGGCTGATTATCTGATTGACGTTGGTCCCGGTGCCGGTGTTTTTGGTGGTGAGATTGTTGCAGCAGGTACACCTAAGCAAGTGGCTCGCAACAGTAAGTCTATCACAGGCCAGTACTTGTCAGGAAAACGTGCCATCCCAGTACCAGAAGAGCGCCGTACCGGAAATGGTCGTTTTATCGAGGTGACAGGTGCGCGTGAGAACAACCTGCAAAATGTCACAGCTCGCTTCCCACTAGGAAAATTTATCGCAGTGACAGGTGTGTCAGGTTCAGGGAAATCGACCTTGATCAACAGTATCCTCAAAAAAGCCATTTCCCAGAAGCTCAACCGTAATTCAGACAAACCTGGTAAGTTTAAAACTATTACAGGAATTGAGCACGTAGACCGCTTGATTGACATTGACCAGAGCCCTATAGGACGGACGCCGAGGTCCAATCCAGCTACCTATACAGGAGTTTTTGACGATATACGTGATCTTTTTGCCCAGACAAATGAGGCCAAGATTCGAGGCTACAAGAAGGGTCGTTTCAGTTTCAACGTTAAGGGTGGTCGTTGTGAAGCCTGCTCAGGTGATGGGATTATCAAGATTGAGATGCACTTCTTGCCAGATGTTTATGTGGCTTGTGAAGTTTGCCACGGGACCCGCTATAACAGTGAAACCCTAGAAGTTCACTACAAGGAAAAAAATATTTCACAGGTCTTGGACATGACTGTTAACGATGCGGTGGAATTTTTCCAACACATTCCGAAAATTCAACGTAAACTTCAGACTATCAAGGATGTGGGACTGGGATATGTAACGTTAGGGCAGCCAGCTACCACCCTTTCTGGGGGAGAAGCCCAGCGTATGAAGCTGGCTAGCGAGCTCCACAAACGCTCGACAGGGAAATCTTTCTACATTCTGGATGAGCCGACGACAGGGCTTCATACAGAGGACATTGCTCGCCTGCTCAAGGTTTTAGCACGCTTTGTTGACGACGGCAATACAGTCCTTGTTATAGAGCACAATCTGGATGTTATCAAGACGGCAGACCATATTATTGACTTGGGACCTGAGGGCGGTGTCGGTGGTGGAACCATCATCGCAACAGGAACTCCAGAAGAAGTAGCGGCCAATGAAGCCAGCTACACAGGACAGTATTTGAAAGGAAAGTTACATCATGAATAAACGTGTACAAGCATTTCTCGCTAAAATGCAAGAAAAAGAACTAGATGGCATCATTATCAACAACCTTAAAAACGTCTACTACTTGACTGGTTTTTGGGGTTCGAACGGAACAGTTTTTCTCAGCCGTGACCGTCAGGTCTTGGTGACAGACTCTCGCTATATCATCGCAGCTAAGCAAGAAACCAGTGGTTTTGAGATTGTGGCTGACCGTGATGAATTGGCTGTCATTGCAGGCATTGTCAAGGATATGGGCTTGTCTCGAATCGGTTTTGAGGACGAGATTTCGGTCTCTTATTATCACCGTATGCAGGCAGCTTTTGCAGGTTTGGACTTGCTTCCACAAACTCAGTTTGTTGAAGGTCTTCGAATGATTAAGGATGAGGCGGAGATTGCAGCTATTCGCAAGGCTTGTTCTATCTCAGACCAAGCTTTCCGCGATGCGCTTGACTTTATCAAACCAGGAAAAACTGAAATTGAGATTGCCAACTTCCTTGACTTCCGTATGCGTGAGTTGGGAGCATCTGGCTTGTCGTTTGACACTATCCTAGCTAGCGGTATCAACTCTTCTAAACCCCATGCCCATCCCATGCACAAACCAGTGGAATTGGGAGAAGCTATTACAATGGACTTCGGCTGTCTCTATGATCACTATGTCAGTGATATGACACGGACTATCTATCTAGGGCATGTTAGCGACGAGCAGGCAGAAATTTACAATACGGTTTTGAAAGCCAACCAAGCCTTGATTGACCAGGCTAAGGCAGGATTAGGTTTCCGTGACTTTGACAAAATCCCTCGTGATATTATCATCGAGGCAGGCTATGGCGACTACTTTACCCACGGTATTGGCCACGGCATTGGTCTGGATATCCATGAGGAACCATACTTTAGCCAGACTTCTACAGAAACTATTAAGGCAGGTATGGCATTGACAGATGAGCCAGGTATCTATATCGAAGGCAAATATGGCGTTCGTATCGAGGATGATATCCTGATTACAGAGACAGGTTGTGAATTATTGACCCTTGCTCCAAAAGAGTTGATAGTTATTTAAGAGTTAAACAACTCAAATGATTGACTTTTAAATTTTAAAGGTTTATACTGAAAGACGAAAACGGTAGGTGAGGCTACCATAGGGATACGGATGACTACCGCAAAGCAGTGGAGACACTACTCGTTGGTCAACAGTCCTGGTCGCGAAGGCCAAGACTAAGCTCATTTCATTGCCCTATGGAGTTAAAGCTTGAACGAAAAAACAGATAATTAGTTTTTTAATCCTGCCATTTTTTGATGGTAGGATTTTCTACTGTTTAAAACAAAGAAAGGAGACAGACGATGCAAATTGACGATCATCCGGAACCGCACATACACAGCCAATCGCTGATTTGTGTCGTTCTGCCCTTATAAAGTGATTGGTCTCTGTGTATGAAACACATCATTCATACAGATAGGAGAAACCAATGAAAACTACAAAAGAAAGATTAGCAACAGCTATTCAAGTCCCTTTAGACGAGAGTCTAACTTTTTATCATACCAGTTTAAACGGTTTGATAGAGGAACAAGTCGAAAAAAATCGTGACCTCTATGGCGAAAATGTGATTACCAAAGGCCAAGAAGATTCGATTTTGAAAAAGATTTACGAATCCATTATCAATCCTTTTACAATCATCTTGCTGGTCATCGCCGTGATTTCCTTGGTGACCAATGTCTGGTTGGCAAAACCAGGTCAAGAGGATCCGACGACTTCTATTATCATCGTTGTCCTAGTCCTCATTTCTGGAGGCATTCGCTTTGTCCAAGAACTCCGCAGTGATAAGGCAGCCACCAATCTTTCAAAAATGATTGTCAACACAGCGACTGTCATTCATCAAGGAGAAATCCAAGAAGTACCTATCGATGATTTGGTAGTGGGTGACGTGGTTAAATTAAGCGCTGGTGATATGATTCCAGCAGATCTTCTTTTATTTGAGTCGCGCGATTTCTTTGTACAACAGTCTGGCTTGACAGGCGAAAGTGATTCTGTTGAAAAATTGGCCTTGACCAAGGCAACAGTTCAACAATCTGATAGTCTTCTCGAAGCCGAATCCTTGGCTTTTATGGGAACCAATGTCTTGTCTGGTAGTGCCAAGGCCGTGGTTTTGGCGGTTGGTGATGATACCATGATGGGGGCTATTGAGCAGACTCTGAACACCTATGACGAGCCTACTTCGTTTGAGCGGGAGATGAATAGTATCTCTTGGCTCTTGATCCGTTTGATGTTGGTCATGGTGCCCATCGTTTTCTTGTCCAATGGTTTAACAGATGGCGACTGGCTGGAAGCTGGCGTATTTGCTTTGAGTGTTGGTGTTGGATTGACACCTGAAATGCTTCCTATGATTATTACCGCTAGCCTAGCAAAAGGCTCCATTATCATGGCCAAGGAAAAAGTGGTTATCAAGAAACTCAATGCCATACAGGACTTAGGGGCGATTGATATCTTGTGTACAGATAAGACAGGAACTCTAACCCAAGATGAAATCGTTCTAGAATATCCCTTGGACATCCACGGACGCTTGGATTTGACTGTCTTGAGACGAGCTTATCTCAATTCCTATTTTCAAACTGGCTTGAAAAATTTGATGGACAGAGCCATCATCAAACGGACTGAAAAGGAAACTAAAGAACACGCTATCCTCCAAAATCTGGCTCAAACTTTTCAAAAAATCGATGAGCTTCCCTTTGATTTTGAACGTAGACGGATGAGTGTCATCGTCAAGGATGAGAACGAAGTGGTTAGCTTGGTAACCAAGGGTGCCCTAGAGGAAATGTTGACGATTTCCAGTTATGCGGAATACCATGGAGTGATTACTCCCTTGACAGATGCTATTAGAGAAGAAATTTTAGCGGAAGTCCGACAACTAAATCAACAAGGTTTGCGTGTCTTGGGAGTGGCCTATAAGTCAGGTTTGAGGGAAGGTCATGCCTATACCGTTGATGATGAAGGGGATATGATTCTAACTGGTTATTTAGCCTTCCTAGATCCTCCTAAACCATCTGCAGCACCAGCAATTAAGGCTCTGTTAGAACATGGGGTTCAAACAAAGATTTTAACGGGAGACAACGAAAAAGTTACCCAAGCAGTCTGTGAAAAGGTTGGTTTGGATATCAATCAGATGCTGTTAGGGTCTGAAATTGATCAGATGAGTGATCAAGAATTGGCCCAAGCCGTAGAGGAGGTAACCGTCTTTGCCAAACTTTCTCCTGACCAAAAAGCAAGGATTATTTTGCAATTTAAGGCTAATGGTCATGCTGTCGGCTATATGGGAGATGGAATCAATGATGCTCCTTCTATGAAAGTTGCAGATGTGGGGATTTCTGTTGATACAGCAGTAGATATTGCTAAAGAAACAGCTGATGTTATCCTACTTGATAAGGATCTCATGGTGCTTGAAAAAGGACTTGTTGAAGGGCGTAAGGTCTATGCCAATATGACCAAATATATCAAGATGACAGTGAGTTCTAATTTTGGAAATATCTTATCCCTATTGGTCTCTGGAATCTTTTTACCCTTTTTACCAATGGCACCAGTCCATTTGATTATCCTAAATCTAGTCTATGATTTGTCTTGTATTGCCTTGCCTTTTGACAAGGTGGACAAAGATTTTTTGAGAAATCCGCATACCTGGGAAGCTAAGTCCATCACACGTTTCATGGTTTGGATGGGGCCTATCTCTTCTGCCTTTGATATTTTGACCTTTATTTTGCTCTATTTTATCATTGTACCCATGACGACAGGTCATGCCTATGTTCATGGAGCAGAGTCGGCCGTAGGATTTATTGTCTTGTTCCAGACAGGTTGGTTTATCGAGTCTATGTGGTCACAGACCATGGTTATCCATATGTTGCGTTCAGCTAAAATTCCCTTTTTACAGAGTCGTCCAGCTTGGCTAGTCCTTGTGACAACCTTATTGGCTGCAGCCTTTGTGACCTTCCTTCCCTACAGTCCTCTCGCAAGCCTACTTCATCTCACTCCTTTAAAACCGATTTATTTCATCTTTTTACTTTTCATCATTATTTTGTACATGATTAGCGTGACAATTGTGAAAAAAATCTATATCAAGAAATATCAAGAATGGCTGTAAATTTCATTTTGTCAAGAAAAAAGTACGAAAATGACGAAAAAAGTCAAAAAAATTTAAAAATAGGTCGCAAGTCGGATGTTTTTTATGGTATAATAGACTAAACTGATAGTAACATGTAGCGAAAGGGGTAGGTACATGATCAAAATTTATACAGTCTCAAGTTGTACTAGTTGTAAAAAAGCAAAAACCTGGCTCAATGCCCACCAGTTAAGTTATAAAGAACAAAACCTTGGTAAAGAAGGAATTACGAGAGAAGAATTACTGGATATTCTAACCAAAACAGATAACGGAATAGCCAGCATCGTTTCATCTAAAAATCGCTATGCCAAAGCCCTTGGAGTGGATATTGAAGATTTGAGTGTCAACGAAGTCCTCAATCTGATTATGGAAACACCGAGAATTTTAAAGAGCCCAATTCTTGTAGATGAAAAACGCCTGCAAGTTGGCTATAAGGAAGACGATATTCGTGCCTTCCTACCACGCTCTGTCCGTAATGTAGAAAATGCAGAAGCACGTTTGCGTGCAGCTCTATAAACATCAAGGCTGGGAGCAATTCCCAGTCTTATTCTATTTTAATTTCAAAAAGAAAGAAGAAAGAAATGAAAAAAATAGTTCTTGTTAGTCTAGCTTTCCTTTTTGTCCTGGTTGGTTGCGGACAGAAAAAAGAAACTGGAAAAGCTACAAAAACAGAAAAGGATACGCTTCAGTCGGCATTACCAGTGATTGAGAATGCTGAGAAGAATACAGTTGTAACCAAGACTTTGGTCTTGCCCAAGTCAGATGATGGTAACCAGCAGACCCAAACCATTACTTATAAAGACAAGACTTTTTTGAGTCTAACTATCCAACAAAAACGTCCAGTCTCTGATGAGTTGAAGACCTATATTGACCAACACGGAGTGGAAGAAACTCAAAAAGCTCTTCTCGAGGCAGAGGAGAAGGATGAGACCATCATAGAAGCTCGTAAATTAGCAGGATTTAAGCTTGAAACCAAACTATTGAGTGCAACAGAACTTCAAACAACGACTAGTTTTGATTTTCAAGTTCTGGATGTCAAGAAGGCTTCTCAGTTAGAATATTTGAAGAACATTGGTTTAGAAAATCTGTTGAAAAATGAACCAAGCAAATATATTTCAGACAGATTGGTAAATGGTGCGACAGAACAGTAGAAAATCCAAATAAATAGACTGCCTGAATTGTAGAAGGTAAGGAATTATGCTATAATGGTACTATTCTAAGGAAAGAGGGTGTTAGAATGGGATTTACTGAAGAAACAGTACGTTTTAAATTGGACGATTCCAATAAAAAAGAAATTAGCGAAACTTTGACTGATGTCTATGCTTCGTTGAACGATAAGGGCTACAACCCGATTAACCAAATCGTAGGTTACGTATTGAGTGGAGACCCTGCCTACGTTCCTCGTTATAATAATGCACGAAATCAAATCCGTAAGTATGAGCGTGATGAAATCGTTGAGGAATTGGTTCGCTACTACCTTAAAGGACAAGGAGTCGATCTGTAATCTATGAGAATTATGGGATTGGACGTCGGTTCAAAAACGGTAGGGGTGGCTATTAGCGATCCGCTCGGTTTTACAGCTCAAGGGCTTGAAATCATCCAAATCAATGAGGAGCAAGGCCAATTTGGTTTTGACCGCGTTAAGGAGCTGGTTGATGCTTACAAGGTGGAACGATTTGTAGTGGGCTTACCTAAAAACATGAACAATACAAGCGGACCGCGCGTGGAAGCTAGTCAGGCATACGGAGCAAAGCTAGAAGAGCTTTTTGGTTTACCAGTAGACTATCAGGATGAACGCTTGACAACAGTTGCTGCGGACCGCATGTTGATTGAACAAGCAGATATAAGTCGCAATAAACGTAAGAAAGTCATTGATAAGTTAGCAGCTCAGCTGATTTTACAAAATTATTTAGATAGAAAATTTTAATATAAAGGAGAGGCTATGTCACACGATCATAACCACGACCACGAAGAACGTGAATTAATCACACTAGTAGATGAGCAAGGAAATGAAACCTTGTTTGAAATCCTTTTGACCATTGACGGAAAAGAAGAATTTGGTAAAAACTATGTTCTTCTAGTGCCAGTTAACGCAGAAGAAGACGAAGACGGACAAGTTGAAATCCAAGCTTACTCATTCATCGAAAACGAAGATGGAACAGAAGGCGAATTGCAACCAATCCCAGAAGACTCAGAAGACGAATGGAACATGATTGAAGAAGTCTTCAACAGCTTTATGGAGGAGTGATACAGTCTGGGAGACTGTATCAGCCCAACTCCTAGAAATTGGAAGAGTTGGAACGTCCAGTGGACGTTTTTACCCCTGCGCTAGAAATTAGAAACGCAGGCAGTCCGGGGGACGTTTTTAGCCTGACGCTAAAAATAAAAACCGTCAGTAAGTTCGGGGGATATTTTTACCCCAGTTCCTTTAAATAAGAGAGACTGGTAAGTCTGGGGGTGTTTTTAGCCCAAGTTAATATTCATAGTAGCTAGTTATTAGCTAACCAGGTTAGAGGTCGGGACGAAAATCCTGGCCTTGTTTTTATTAGTCATCATGCTTTGATGTGGTAATTGATTGGACTTTTGTCAAGGAGATATATATGTTTGAAGTAGAAGAATGGCTTCACAGTCGGATTGGTTTGAATTTTCGATCAGGTTTGGGGCGAATGCAACAAGCGGTGGATTTGTTGGAGAATCCAGAGAAGTCTTACCCTATTATCCACGTAACAGGGACTAATGGGAAAGGCTCTACCATTGCTTTTATGAGGGAATTATTTATGGGACATGGCAAAAAAGTTGCGACCTTTACCTCCCCTCATATCGTCTCTATCAATGACCGAATCTGCATTAATGGGCAACCTATAGCAGATGCAGACTTCATCCGTTTGGCTGATCAGGTCAAGGAGATGGAGAAAACGCTTCTGCAAACCCATGATCAGTTGTCCTTTTTTGAATTGCTGACCTTAGTTGCTTTTCTTTATTTTAGGGAGCAAGAAGTGGATTTGGTTTTATTAGAAGTAGGAATTGGTGGCCTACTTGACACGACTAATGTGGTAACTGGAGAGATTGCTGTTATCACCTCCATTGGGCTTGACCATCAGGAGACCTTGGGCGATAGTCTAGAAGCGATCGCAGAGCAAAAAGCTGGTATTTTCAAGGCTGGTAAGAAGGCAGTGATTGCTAAGCTAGCTCCAGAAGCTAGCCTTGTCTGTCAGGAAAAAGCGGAATCTTTAGCTGTTGACCTTTATCAGGCAGGTCAGGATTTTTCAATGCTGAATAGTGATTTTTCAAGTTCGTTGCTGAATCTTTCGCAGTTGAAAATAGGTTTAGAAGGAGCCTATCAGCAGGAAAATGCGGCCTTGGCATTGCAAACTTTTCTTCTTTTTATGGGAGAAGGAAAGGAAGTTGTTGATGAACAGGCTGTAAGAAAGGCCTTGAAACAGACCCATTGGGCTGGTCGTTTGGAGCGTATTCATCCACAGATTTACTTGGATGGTGCTCATAACCTCCCTGCCTTGACTCGCTTGGTTGAGTTTATCAAAGAAAAAGAGCAGGAAGGTTATCGACCTCAAATCCTCTTTGGAGCCTTAAAACGTAAGGATTATCAAGGGATGTTGGCTTATTTGGCTGAAAATTTACCTCAAGTGGAACTCAAGGTGACTGGTTTTGACTATCAAGGTTCTCTGGACGAGACAGATGTAACGGGTTACGACGTCATTCCTTCTTACCGAGAATTTATCAGCAGTTTCGAAGAAAGAGCCGACGCGCAGGACTTATTGTTCATTACAGGATCTCTCTATTTTATCTCAGAAGTACGGGGCTGCCTACTGGACCATGAGCAGATAAATTGACCTCCTTTTTTGAACTTGTTATACTAGGGGAACTACCAGTTAGAAGAAACATTCTCTAAATCGGTAGCAGAAAGGAAATTCATCATGAAATTAAAAACATTCACACTTTCTCTTGCTTCTCTAGCAAGTCTTAGTCTCTTAGTAGCTTGTTCACAAAGAACTCAACAAGTTCAACAACCAGTAGCTCAATCGCAAACTCAACAAACTCAGCAATCACAACCTACTGTTTCATCGTCTACAGAAAATAGCAACCAGGCAGCAACAAGTTCTTCACAAAATACAGTTACAGCTCAACCAACTAATATTGATGGAACTTATACTGGTCAGGACGAAGGAGACCGTATCACTTTAGTGGTAACTGGAACAACTGGTACATGGACACAGGTAGAAACTGACGGAGATCAAGAAATCAAGCAGGTTAGCTTCGATGCCGCTAATCAACGCATGATTATTGGGGATGATGCTAAGATTTATACAATTAATGGCAATCAGATGATTATCGACGATATGGATAGAGACGCTTCAGATCGTATCGTTTTATCAAAATAGACTAGAAGGAGACTGGATTTTTCGGTCTCTTTTATGATTACTTAGAAAAATGACCATAAATACTTGCCTTCTACCGAATACCTGCGTTATACTAGTATCATACTCAATGAAAATCAAAGAGCAAACTAGGAAGCTAGCCGCAGGCTGTACTTAAGTACGGCAAGGTGAAGCTGACGTGGTTTGAAGAGATTTTCGAAGAGTATCAATTACTTGTTTTTAGCATTCAAACTATCAAGGAGGGGATATGAAATATAGGAAATTTCAATTATTGATGTCCAAGTATGGCTTTAGTCTTTCGATTATGCTGCTTGAACTTTCTCTTGTTTTTGGTCTCTTTCTTTATTTAGGGCGCATGGCCCCTATTCTATGGGTCATTGTCTTGATTTTTATGAGTATGGCAACTATTGTCGCAATTGTCAATCGCTCCATGGCGCCTGAAAGCAAAGTAATGTGGTTAGTGGTGACTTTTGTTCCTGTTATTGGTCCTTTGCTCTATATAATGTTTGGTGAAAGGCGATTGTCCAAAAAAGAAATCAAGCAGTTGGACAAACTTGGTTCCATGCATTTTCGGGAGGATAACAGTAAAGCTCTCCGCCAGAAATTGAAGGAAGAGGATAAGGCGGCTTACGGAGTTATCAAATCTTTGTTAAGTATGGATAGTAACGCCGATGTCTATGATCGAACAGACTCACAATTCTTTTCTTCGGGTGAAAGCATGTGGCAATATATGTTGGAAGACCTTAAGAAAGCTGAAAAGTTTATCTTTCTAGAGTACTATATTGTCGAGGAAGGTCTGATGTGGAATAGCATACTAGACATACTAGAGCAAAAGGCAGCTCAGGGTGTAGAGGTCAAGATGCTCTATGATGATATCGGCTGTATGGCGACTTTGCCTGGAGACTACACTATTCAGCTTCGTAGTCGAGGAATTGAAGCCCATAAATTTAATAAGGTAATTCCTCGTCTGACGGTGGCTTACAACAATCGGGACCATCGTAAAATTCTGGTCATAGATGGTCAGGTAGCTTATACAGGAGGCATTAACTTAGCCGATGAGTACATCAATCATGTAGAACGCTTTGGCTATTGGAAGGACAGTGGGATTCGCTTAGATGGCCTTGGTGTCAAGGCTCTCACCCGTCTCTTTTTGATGACTTGGTATATCAATCGTGGGGAAATCAGCGATTTTGACCAGTATCACTTGGAAAATCAGCCTTGTTTTAGTCAAGGTCTCTGCATTCCTTATGGTAGTGGACCCAAACCCATCTTCCGTACTCAGGTAGGGAAAAAAGTCTATCAAAGTTTGATTAATCAGGCTACTGATTCAGTCTATATTACAACGCCCTATTTAATTATTGACTATGATTTAACTGAGAGTATTAAAAATGCAGCTATGAGGGGTGTTGATGTCCGCATTGTGACCCCTTTCATTCCAGATAAAAAATTAATCCAACTCATCACAAGAGGAGCCTATTCGGATTTGTTATCGGCAGGAGTAAGAATTTTTGAGTATAGTCCAGGCTTCATTCACAGTAAACAAATCTTAGTGGATAAGGACTTTGCTGCAGTTGGAACCATTAACTTAGATTACAGAAGTTTGCTTCACCACTATGAAAATGCAGTTTTGTTATATAAAACGGAATCAATCACAGAGATTCAAAAAGATTTTCAAGAGATTTTTTCGGTATCGCAAGAAATTTTTGCTCATACGATAAAAAATAGCTGGTATCAAAAATTGATTAAGGAAATTGCCCAGTTATTTGCCCCTATCTTATAAGAAATCTAGGACTTAGGATATGACTGAGTCCTCTTTTTCTTGCTTTTTACGAATAGAAAGATATAGGGGAGAAACGATGCTGACTCAGAAGGAATTGAACTATATCACGACATTTAAACAGACACATTTACACCGATTTCGGGAAATTGAAACCTTTGTGAAACTATGCAAAAAATCGCTCAAACAGCCATCGCAAGCTGACAATTCTAGGTCTTTTTGATATACTAAGACAGATAAATTGAATAGGAGAAACGATATGGCTGTATATGGCAGAATCGAAGAAGTATCCGAAACGATACAGAGTAATGAAATAGAAAATAGATTGGATAGGAACCTTGATTCTCACGCGGAAAAAGAAGAGCGTGTAGCTTTCCCATTTTTCAGACTCATCATTGGAAGTACGATTGCGACGGTTTTTTCTGTGGTGCTTCCTTTACTTTTAGATATGGTAAGTCCTTCTCAGGCTCAGGATTTGTATATAGGATGGGCTTTACATCAAGGAGGACAGCTATACAGTAGTTATTATGCTGGTCAAGGTCTTCTTTATTATTTACTACTTTACATTACCCAAGGAGGCATCCTTTTTGCCTTAGTAGAATGGCTAGCCCTCTTGGGAGGGGGGTATTTCCTTTTTTCTGCAACTGACTATCTGACAGGACAAAGGAATCAAGCTAAGCAACTTCTAACGATATTTTATCTTTTGGTGTCTGGTCTTGGTTTTGGAGGAGGCTATGCTACGATTTTAGCTCTTCCATTCTTATTTGCAGGCTTTTCTTTAGTAGCAGGCTATCTGTCAAATCCTAATCACGATAAAGGATTTTTACGTTTGGGGATTTTCTTGGTTCTATCATTTTTCATAGAACCCCTAACTAGTCTTCTATTTATTGTAGCGATAACAATTGGTTTATTTGTCTTTAATGTTGGACATGGACGCTTTATACATGGAATTTATCAATTTTTTACGACAGCACTTGGTTTCTCTCTCCTATTTTATCCTTTAGGCTACTATGTCATCATTTCAGGAGGTTTTGGAGAGGCTTTAAGTGGATTTTTGTATCCATTTACTTCTATGATGGCTTTTACTAATACGCAGTTAGCAGAAAATGCTTTATTCTATGGTCTATTAACTTTTGGATTAGGAACTTTCATCCTTGTTTTTCTGGGCTTGTTCCAATCTAAAGCATCTAGATTATATGTCATCTCAGTACCAGCTAGCTTTGTTTTATTATTTGTCCTAGCCTTACTGATCTTGTCTCGAGAACTTCTCTACGGTTCACATTTAATTCTGATTCTTCCATTTTTGCTCCTTCTTTTGATGACTAGTATTCGTGGAAAACATTCAGCTAGAGGAGCTCGTTGTCGGAGAAGAGAGGAAGTTCCAACTTTATGGAAAAAATTTATGAGGGGAAATCTCTACTTACCGATTCTAGTAGTGTTTTATCTAATTGCAGTTCCTTTTGTAGCTCGTTTTGTCTTGCATCCAGCTTCATATAGTGAACAACATCAAGTAGTAGATAGAATAAGACAAGAGACGAGCGAGGGAGACCAAATCTATATCTGGGATTCCCATGTTCAGATCTATAAAGAAAGCCAGCGTTTGTCTGGATCCATGTTCCCATCTCCTCTTCTCTACACGAATACAGAAGAAAATAAAACTAGTTTGATCAATGATTTGAAAGAAAATCAACCTAAGGTGATTGTGGTGAATGATAAGGTGGCGCTCTGGTCTGAAGTAGAAACACTTTTAAAAGAAAATTACCAACAATTAAAGACAGATTATTCAGAGTTTAAAGTTTATAAAACCAAATAATAAAATCAATATCTTGTGTATTTTTAAAAATTTTAGGATTTTTAACACAAGATATTGATTTTTCTTTTTAGAGTGGTATAATACTTTTTAGAAAGAACATTTTAGAAAAGAGCATGCATATGATTGCACTAGAAGAAAAAATTACAATTTTGCCAACTCTCTTCGTCGAGAAACGAGATGGAAGACGTGTTGTATTTGATGTGGACAAGATTGATAAGGCTCTCCACAAGGCGGCAGAAAAGGTTATGGATGTGACACCCTTGGTCGAAAAACGCCTCAATGCTCTGACCGAGCGAATTGTCACAGAAATTCATAGTCGCTTTCCACAAGGGGTTAAGATTTACGAAATTCAAAATATCGTAGAACATGAACTCCTTGAATCCAAAGAATATGCCTTGACTGAGGAGTATATCACTTATCGGACACAAAGGGATTTTGAACGCTCGAAAGCGACAGATATAAACTTTAGTATCCATAAACTTCTCAACAAAGATCAGGCGGTTGTTAACGAAAATGCCAATAAAGACAGCGATGTCTTCAACACCCAGCGTGATTTGACAGCAGGGATTGTTGGAAAGTCAATCGGACTGCAAATGCTTCCTAAGCATGTAGCCAATGCCCACCAAAAGGGGGATATCCACTATCACGATTTGGACTACAGTCCCTATACCCCTATGACCAACTGCTGTTTGATTGACTTCAAGGGTATGTTGGAAAATGGTTTTAAGATTGGAAATGCAGAGGTAGAGAGTCCCAAGTCTATCCAGACTGCGACAGCTCAAATTTCCCAAATCATCGCCAATGTTGCTTCTAGCCAGTACGGAGGTTGTTCAGCTGACCGTATCGATGAGATCTTGGCGCCTTATGCAGAGAAGAATTACAAAAAACACCTCAAGGATGCGGAAGAGTGGGTCTTACCTGAAAAACGGGAAGATTACGCTTGGAAGAAAACGCAAAAGGACATCTATGATGCCATGCAATCTCTCGAGTATGAAATCAATACTTTATTCACTTCAAACGGACAAACGCCTTTTACTTCGCTAGGTTTTGGTCTAGGAACTAGTCGTTTTGAGCGGGAAATTCAAAAGGCAATTTTAAACATTCGTATCAATGGGCTTGGTTCAGAACACCGTACAGCTATCTTCCCAAAACTCATCTTTACGCTAAAAAGAGGACTCAATTTAGAGGAAGGAACTCCCAACTACGACATCAAGCAGTTGGCTCTTGAGTGTGCAACCAAGCGGATGTATCCAGATGTTTTATCTTATGATAAGATTGTTGACTTGACAGGCTCCTTCAAGGTGCCTATGGGTTGCCGTTCGTTCCTTCAAGGATGGAAGGATGAAAATGGTGTCGAAGTCAATTCAGGCCGTATGAATCTGGGTGTTGTGACGGTTAACCTGCCTCGTATTGCCCTTGAATCTGAAGGAGAAATGAATAAGTTCTGGGAAATCTTCAACGAGCGTATGAATATCGCTGAGGATGCTCTGGTTTATCGTGTCGAACGCACTAAAGAGGCAACACCAGCAAATGCTCCTATCCTGTATCAATACGGTGCTTTTGGCCATCGTCTAGGTAAAGAAGAAAGTGTTGACCAGCTCTTTAAGAATCGTCGTGCGACAGTTTCTCTGGGCTATATCGGTTTGTATGAGGTAGCAACTGTTTTCTTTGGTAACAGCTGGGAAAGCAATCCAGAAGCTAAGAAACTCACGCTAGACATCATTCACGATATGAAACGCCGTGTAGAAGAGTGGTCGGATCAATATGGTTACCATTTCTCTATCTACTCAACACCGTCTGAAAGTCTGACAGACCGTTTCTGCCGACTAGATACAGAGAAGTTTGGCTCTATTCCTGATATCACAGACAAGGAATACTACACCAATTCTTTCCATTATGATGTTCGTAAAAATCCAACACCGTTTGAAAAATTAGACTTTGAGAAAGTCTATCCAGAAGCAGGTGCATCAGGTGGTTTTATCCATTATTGTGAGTATCCAGTTCTTCAGCAAAATCCAAAGGCCTTGGAAGCTGTCTGGGACTATGCCTATGACCGCGTGGGTTATCTAGGGACCAATACTCCGATTGACCGTTGCTACAAGTGTGACTTTGAGGGGGATTTTGAACCAACTGAGAGAGGATTTGCTTGTCCAAACTGTGGCAATAGCGACCCTAAAACCGTAGATGTGGTCAAACGAACTTGTGGCTATCTAGGTAATCCTCAAGCGCGACCTATGGTCAATGGCCGTCACAAGGAAATCGCTGCGCGTGTCAAACACATGAATGGTTCAACGATTAAAATAGCTGGCCATCAAGTAACAAATTAGAAAGAAATGAAATGGGAAAATATCAATTAGACGATAAAGGGCGCGCACAAGTGACCCGTTATCACGAGAAACACTCTAAGGGTGGAGCTGGTAAGAAAGAACGCTTGCTCAATCTCAGAGAACAATTTTTAAACAAGAATAAGAAAAAATAAAAGTGAGAGTTAACTCTCGCTTTTCTCTTAGCGGGAGGTAAGGATGGAATTACGCAGACCAAGACTAGCAGACAAAGAAACAGTTTTAGAGTTGATGGCAGAGTTTGAAAAGAGCCAATCAGCCCATGATGGAGGATTTTGGGATACAGAGAACTTTGTGTATGAAGAGTGGTTGGAGACAAATATGCAAAAAGAAATAGGAATAAACTTGCCTGAAAATCGTGTTCCTTCTATTCAATTTGTATCATTTGATGATGTAGGTCGTGCTCTAGGATTTTTGAATCTGCGATTGAGACTGAATGAGGGGTTACTGAATTGTGCTGGCCATATCGGCTATTCCGTCCGTCCATCTGAAAGAGGCAAAGGTTATGCTAAGGAAACTCTCCGTCAGGGCTTGCAAGTTGCTAAGGAAAAGAACATCAAGAAAGCTCTTGTGACCTGTAGCGTGAATAATCCTGCTAGCAGAGCAGTCATTCTAGCAAATGGAGGGATTCTTGAAGATGTTCGTAATGGAGTTGAGCGTTATTGGATAGAGGTAGCGAATGAATAATCCAAAACCACAAGAATGGAAAAGTGAGGAACTCAGTCAAGGGCGTATCATTGACTACAAGGCCTTTAACTTTGTAGATGGAGAAGGAGTGCGCAACTCTCTCTATGTATCGGGTTGTATGTTTCACTGCGAGGGGTGCTATAATGTTGCGACTTGGTCTTTTAATGCAGGCATTCCCTATACAGCAGAATTAGAAGAACAGATCATGGCAGATCTTGCTCAACCTTATGTTCAGGGCTTGACCTTGCTGGGAGGAGAGCCTTTTCTCAATACTGGCATTCTCTTGCCTCTCGTTAAACGCATCCGAAAGGAATTGCCAGATAAAGACATCTGGTCCTGGACGGGCTATACTTGGGAAGAGATGATGCTGGAAACTCCAGATAAAATGGAACTCTTGTCACTGATTGATATTCTTGTTGATGGAAGATACGATCGAACTAAAAGAAATCTCATGCTTCAGTTCCGAGGTTCGTCCAACCAACGAATTATCGATGTGCAAAAATCACTTAAAAGTGGGCAAGTAGTCATTTGGGACAAGCTTAATGACGGAAAAGAAAGCTATGAACAGGTGAAGAGAGAGTAACTTTCTTCCATAGAATATTTAAATAAATGACCTATCAAAAAAGAAAACATTTTCATGTTAAAAATTAAAAAAAACAGCAACAAATCCCTTGCAATCGCAGGGGCTTTGTGTTATTCTATTATGGTGCTGTAAATTACAGCTTTAGCTTTGATGCAAGAGGTTGCGACACGCTCGGTTGCATTGCCACGCAACACCGCGTCGGTTTTCTTGTGGAGCTAGCCTATTATCTTAAATAGACGAAAAGGAGAAAAAGATGGCAAACAAAAAAATCCGTATCCGTTTGAAAGCTTACGAACACCGTACGCTTGACACAGCGGCTGCAAAAATCGTAGAATCAGCTACTCGTACAGGTGCACAAGTTGCGGGTCCAATCCCACTTCCAACTGAACGTAGCCTCTACACAATTATTCGTGCGACTCACAAATACAAAGACTCTCGCGAACAATTTGAAATGCGTACACACAAACGTTTGATCGATATCGTTAACCCAACTCAAAAAACAGTTGATGCCTTGATGAAATTGGATCTTCCAAGTGGTGTAAACGTAGAAATCAAACTTTAATCTAAAATATAAAAGAGCAGAGGCAGGTGTTTCAATCTAATTGAACACGGGCTAAACTCGGTGTGAAAAAAGATAAACTTCCTAGTGTCTGCTAGACACTGCGTCAGTTTCCTATTTTCACTTTGAGTTTGACGCCCTTTGTATCTTAGACTTGAGCATAAAAAACGCTCGTTAAAAACTTTTTGAATAAAAAATATAGAAAAGGAACTATTTTCTCATGACAAAAGGAATCTTAGGGAAAAAAGTGGGAATGACTCAAATCTTCACTGAAGCTGGCGAATTGATCCCTGTAACAGTTATTGAAGCAACTCCAAACGTTGTTCTTCAAGTTAAAACTGTTGAAACAGACGGATACAACGCTATCCAAGTTGGTTTCGATGACAAACGCGAAGTATTGAGCAACAAACCTGCTAAAGGACATGTAGCGAAAGCTAACACGGCTCCTAAGCGCTTCATTCGTGAATTCAAAAACGTTGAAGGCTTGGAAGTTGGTGCTGAAATCACTGTTGAAACATTCGCAGCTGGAGACGTTGTTGACGTAACTGGTACTTCTAAAGGTAAAGGTTTCCAAGGTGTTATCAAACGCCACGGACAATCACGTGGACCTATGGCTCACGGTTCTCGTTACCACCGTCGTCCAGGTTCTATGGGACCTGTTGCACCTAACCGCGTATTCAAAGGTAAAAACCTTGCAGGACGTATGGGTGGCGACCGCGTAACAATTCAAAACCTTGAAGTTGTACAAGTTGTTCCAGAAAAGAACGTTATCCTTATCAAAGGTAACGTACCAGGTGCTAAGAAATCTCTTATCACTATCAAATCAGCAGTTAAAGCTGGTAAATAATAAGGAAAGGGGAATACAGTCAAAATGGCAAATGTAACATTATTCGACCAAACTGGTAAACAAGCGGGCGAAGTTGTTCTTAATGATGCAATCTTTGGTATCGAACCAAATGAATCTGTTGTGTTTGATGTGATCATCAGCCAACGTGCTAGCCTTCGTCAAGGAACTCACGCAGTTAAAAACCGCTCAGCTGTTTCAGGTGGCGGACGCAAACCATGGCGTCAAAAAGGAACTGGACGTGCTCGTCAAGGTTCTATCCGCTCTCCACAATGGCGTGGTGGTGGTGTTGTCTTCGGACCAACTCCACGTTCATACGGCTACAAACTTCCACAAAAAGTTCGTCGCCTAGCTCTTAAATCAGTTTACTCTGAAAAAGTTGCTGAAAACAAATTTGTAGCCGTTGATTCTCTTGAATTTACAGCTCCAAAAACTGCTGAATTTGCAAAAGTTCTTGCAGCATTGAGCATCGATTCTAAAGTTCTTGTTATCCTTGAAGAAGGAAATGAATTCGCAGCTCTTTCAGCTCGTAACCTTCCAAACGTGAAAGTTGCAACTGCTACAACTGCAAGTGTTCTTGACATCGCAAATAGCGACAAACTTCTTGTCACACAAGCAGCTATCTCTAAAATCGAGGAGGTTCTTGCATAATGAATTTGTATGATGTTATCAAAAAACCTGTCATCACTGAAAGCTCAATGGCTCAACTTGAAGCAGGAAAATATGTATTTGAAGTTGACACTCGTGCACACAAACTTTTGATCAAGCAAGCTGTTGAAGCTGCTTTCGAAGGTGTTAAAGTTGCCAATGTTAACACAATCAACGTAAAACCTAAAGCTAAACGTGTTGGACGTTACACTGGTTTTACTAACAAAACTAAAAAAGCTATCATCACACTTACAGCTGATTCAAAAGCAATCGAGTTGTTTGCTGCTGAAGCTGAATAATCTAAGGAGGAAATATCGTGGGAATTCGTGTTTATAAACCAACAACAAACGGTCGCCGTAATATGACTTCTTTGGATTTCGCTGAAATCACAACAAGCACTCCTGAAAAATCATTGCTTGTTGCATTGAAGAGCAAGGCTGGTCGTAACAACAACGGTCGTATCACAGTTCGTCACCAAGGTGGTGGACACAAACGTTTCTACCGTTTGGTTGACTTCAAACGTAACAAAGACAACGTTGAAGCAGTTGTTAAAACTATCGAGTACGATCCAAACCGTTCTGCAAACATCGCTCTTGTACACTACACTGACGGTGTGAAAGCATACATCATCGCTCCAAAAGGTCTTGAAGTAGGTCAACGTATCGTTTCAGGTCCAGAAGCAGATATCAAAGTCGGAAACGCTCTTCCACTTGCTAACATCCCAGTTGGTACTTTGATCCACAACATCGAGTTGAAACCAGGTCGTGGTGGTGAATTGGTACGTGCTGCTGGAGCATCTGCTCAAGTATTGGGTTCTGAAGGTAAATACGTACTTGTTCGTCTTCAATCAGGTGAAGTTCGTATGATTCTTGGAACTTGCCGTGCTACAGTTGGTGTTGTCGGAAACGAACAACATGGACTTGTAAACCTTGGTAAAGCAGGACGTAGCCGTTGGAAAGGTATCCGCCCAACAGTTCGTGGTTCTGTAATGAACCCTAACGATCACCCACACGGTGGTGGTGAAGGTAAAGCACCAGTTGGTCGTAAAGCACCATCTACTCCATGGGGCAAACCTGCTCTTGGTCTTAAAACTCGTAACAAGAAAGCGAAATCTGACAAACTTATCGTTCGTCGTCGCAACGAGAAATAATATTAAACTAGTCGCTTAAGCGACTAGTAAATCCGCCAGCTCGGTAGCGCTCCATGTGAGCGCAAGCCGCTGTGGTACAACATTTAAAGGAGAAAATATAAAAATGGGACGCAGTCTTAAAAAAGGACCTTTCGTCGATGAGCATTTGATGAAAAAAGTTGAAGCTCAAGCTAACGACGAAAAGAAAAAAGTTATTAAAACTTGGTCACGTCGTTCAACGATCTTCCCAAGTTTCATTGGTTACACTATTGCAGTTTATGACGGACGTAAACACGTACCTGTTTACATCCAAGAAGACATGGTAGGTCACAAACTTGGTGAATTTGCACCAACTCGTACTTACAAAGGTCACGCTGCAGACGACAAGAAAACACGTAGAAAATAAGGAGAACATAAATGGCAGAAATTACTTCAGCTAAAGCAATGGCTCGTACAGTACGTGTTTCACCTCGTAAATCACGTCTTGTTCTTGATAACATCCGTGGTAAAAGCGTAGCCGATGCAATCGCAATCTTGACATTCACTCCAAACAAAGCTGCTGAAATCATCTTGAAAGTTTTGAACTCAGCTGTAGCTAACGCTGAAAACAACTTTGGTTTGGATAAAGCTAACTTGGTAGTATCTGAAGCATTCGCAAACGAAGGACCAACTATGAAACGTTTCCGTCCACGTGCGAAAGGTTCAGCTTCACCAATCAACAAACGTACAGCTCACATCACTGTAGCTGTTGCAGAAAAATAAGGAGGTAAAATCGTGGGTCAAAAAGTACATCCAATTGGTATGCGTGTCGGCATCATCCGTGATTGGGATGCCAAATGGTATGCTGAAAAAGAATACGCGGATTACCTTCATGAAGATCTTGCAATCCGTAAATTCGTTCAAAAAGAACTTGCTGACGCAGCAGTTTCAACTATCGAAATTGAACGCGCAGTAAACAAAGTTAACGTTTCACTTCACACTGCTAAACCAGGTATGGTTATCGGTAAAGGTGGTGCTAACGTTGATGCACTTCGTGCAAAACTTAACAAATTGACTGGAAAACAAGTACACATCAACATCATCGAAATCAAACAACCTGATTTGGATGCTCACCTTGTAGGTGAAGGAATTGCTCGTCAATTGGAGCAACGTGTTGCTTTCCGTCGTGCACAAAAACAAGCAATCCAACGTGCAATGCGTGCTGGAGCTAAAGGAATCAAAACTCAAGTATCAGGTCGTTTGAACGGTGCAGATATCGCCCGTGCTGAAGGATACTCTGAAGGAACTGTTCCACTTCACACACTTCGTGCAGATATCGATTACGCTTGGGAAGAAGCAGATACTACATACGGTAAACTTGGTGTTAAAGTATGGATCTACCGTGGTGAAGTTCTTCCAGCTCGCAAAAACACTAAAGGAGGTAAATAACCAATGTTAGTACCTAAACGTGTTAAACACCGTCGTGAATTCCGTGGAAAAATGCGCGGTGAAGCAAAAGGTGGAAAAGAAGTAGCATTCGGTGAATACGGTCTTCAAGCTACAACTAGCCACTGGATCACTAACCGCCAAATCGAAGCTGCTCGTATCGCCATGACTCGTTACATGAAACGTGGTGGTAAAGTTTGGATTAAAATCTTCCCACACAAATCATACACTGCTAAAGCTATCGGTGTGCGTATGGGATCTGGTAAAGGGGCACCTGAAGGTTGGGTAGCACCAGTTAAACGTGGTAAAGTGATGTTCGAAATCGCTGGTGTATCTGAAGAGATTGCACGCGAAGCACTTCGTCTTGCTAGCCATAAATTGCCAGTTAAATGTAAATTCGTAAAACGTGAAGCAGAATAAGGAGAAGGCATGAAACTTAATGAAGTAAAAGAATTTGTTAAAGAACTTCGTGGTCTTTCTCAAGAAGAACTCGCGAAGCGCGAAAACGAATTGAAAAAAGAATTGTTTGAACTTCGTTTCCAAGCTGCTACTGGTCAATTGGAACAAACAGCTCGCTTGAAAGAAGTTAAAAAACAAATCGCTCGTATCAAAACAGTTCAATCTGAAGCGAAATAATAGACTAGGGAAGGAGAAATTTCAATGGAACGCAATAATCGTAAAGTTCTTGTTGGACGTGTTGTATCTGACAAAATGGACAAGACAATCACAGTTGTAGTTGAAACAAAACGTAACCACCCAGTCTATGGTAAACGTATTAACTACTCTAAAAAATACAAAGCTCATGATGAAAACAATGTTGCCAAAGAAGGCGATATCGTACGTATCATGGAAACTCGTCCGCTTTCAGCTACAAAACGTTTCCGTCTTGTAGAAGTTGTTGAAGAAGCGGTCATCATCTAATCAAACCTGAAAGGAGAAAACTGAAATGATTCAAACAGAAACTCGTTTGAAAGTCGCAGACAACAGCGGTGCTCGCGAAATCTTGACTATCAAAGTTCTTGGTGGTTCAGGACGTAAATTTGCAAACATCGGTGATGTTATCGTGGCATCTGTAAAACAAGCTACTCCTGGTGGTGCGGTTAAAAAAGGTGACGTTGTTAAAGCAGTTATCGTTCGTACTAAATCAGGTGCTCGTCGTGCTGATGGTTCATACATCAAATTTGACGAAAACGCAGCAGTTATCATCCGTGAAGACAAAACTCCTCGCGGAACACGTATCTTTGGCCCAGTTGCACGTGAATTGCGTGAAGGTGGCTTCATGAAGATCGTGTCACTTGCTCCAGAAGTACTTTAATTTTTAGAAACAAACTAGTCCCCTAGCTTCAAGCTAGGGTGCCCTTATGGGCGTAAGAAAAATCAAGGAGAAACCTAATGTTTGTAAAAAAAGGCGACAAAGTTCGCGTAATCGCTGGTAAAGATAAGGGAACAGAAGCTGTTGTCCTTACTGCCCTTCCAAAAGTAAACAAAGTTATCGTTGAAGGTGTTAACATCGTTAAGAAACACCAACGTCCAACTAACGAGCTTCCTCAAGGTGGTATCATCGAAAAAGAAGCAGCTATCCACGTATCAAACGTTCAAGTTTTGGATAAAAATGGTGTAGCTGGTCGTGTTGGTTACAAATTTGTAGACGGTAAAAAAGTTCGCTACAACAAAAAATCAGGCGAAGTGCTTGATTAATCACGAAGGAAAGGAGAAGTATAATGGCAAATCGTTTAAAAGAAAAATATCTTAATGAAGTAGTTCCTGCTTTGACAGAACAATTCAACTACTCATCAGTGATGGCTGTGCCTAAAGTAGATAAGATCGTTTTGAACATGGGTGTTGGTGAAGCTGTATCAAACGCTAAAACCCTTGAAAAAGCTGCTGAAGAATTGGCACTTATCTCAGGTCAAAAACCACTTATCACTAAAGCTAAAAAATCAATCGCCGGCTTCCGTCTTCGTGAAGGTGTTGCGATCGGTGCAAAAGTTACCCTTCGTGGTGAACGTATGTACGAATTCTTGGATAAATTGGTTTCAGTTTCACTTCCACGTGTACGTGACTTCCACGGTGTTCCAACAAAATCATTTGATGGACGCGGAAACTACACACTTGGTGTGAAAGAACAATTGATCTTCCCAGAAATCAACTTCGATGACGTCGACAAAACTCGTGGTCTTGACATCGTTATCGTAACAACTGCTAACACTGACGAAGAGTCACGTGCATTGCTTACAGGCCTTGGAATGCCTTTTGCAAAATAATATAGGAGGTAAATCTAATGGCTAAAAAATCAATGATTGCTAAGAACAAACGTCCAGCGAAGTTCTCTACTCAAGCTTATACTCGTTGTGAAAAATGTGGTCGTCCACATTCAGTTTACCGCAAATTTAAACTTTGCCGTGTTTGCTTCCGTGAATTAGCTTACAAAGGACAAATCCCTGGTGTAACAAAAGCATCTTGGTAATTGAAGATATCAAGGGCGTCAAAACTCCAAGTGAAAATAGGAAACTTGACGAAGAAACTGAAGTTTCTAGGAAAGTTTATCTTTTTCACACAGAGTTTAGCCCGGGTTCAGTTGGACTTGCCAATTTGAACACGAGCTACAGCTTTGGCAAAAAAGACCAATTTGCTTTGGAGCATTGCTCCTGCATCAAATTGCCTATTTTTGCTCTTGCTGTTACGCTCTTTGTATCATGTATTAACTAGCAAGTGCAACTTGCAAACTACTAGTAAGAGGAGAAAAACAAAATGGTTATGACTGACCCAATCGCAGACTTCCTAACTCGTATTCGTAACGCTAACCAAGCGAAACACGAAGTACTTGAAGTACCTGCATCAAACATCAAAAAAGGGATTGCTGAAATCCTTAAACGCGAAGGTTTTGTAAAAAACGTTGAAATCATCGAAGATGACAAACAAGGCATCATCCGTGTATTCCTTAAATACGGACCAAACGGTGAAAAAGTTATCACTAACTTGAAACGTGTTTCTAAACCAGGACTTCGTGTCTACAAAAAACGTGAAGACCTTCCAAAAGTTCTTAACGGACTTGGAATTGCTATCCTTTCAACTTCTGAAGGTTTGCTTACTGATAAAGAAGCACGCCAAAAGAATGTTGGTGGTGAGGTTATCGCTTACGTTTGGTAATATTTAGCTCCCAATTTCTTTGTGACTCTTCGTTATCGTCTCTAGCCTAACCCAAAGTTATGCCTGCGAGACGATGCCTAGATTCACTTTGAAATTGAAACCTAAATGTTCCTTTAAATCGAGAAATCGATTTAGCCCCCGTGAAAACTGGCCGTATGGCCTGACAATTTAACAGGAGAAAATAAACATGTCACGTATTGGTAATAAAGTTATCGTGTTGCCTGCTGGTGTTGAACTCACTAACAATGACAACGTTGTAACTGTAAAAGGACCTAAAGGAGAACTTACTCGTGAGTTCTCAAAAGATATTGAAATCCGTGTGGAAGGTACTGAAGTAACTCTTCACCGTCCAAACGATTCAAAAGAAATGAAAACTATCCACGGAACTACTCGTGCCCTTTTGAACAACATGGTTGTTGGTGTATCAGAAGGATTCAAGAAAGAACTTGAAATGCGCGGGGTTGGTTACCGTGCACAACTTCAAGGAACTAAACTTGTTTTGGCTGTTGGTAAATCTCATCCAGACGAAGTTGAAGCTCCAGAAGGAATTACTTTTGAACTTCCAAACCCAACAACAATCGTTGTTAGCGGAATTTCAAAAGAAGTAGTTGGTCAAACAGCTGCTTACGTACGTAGCCTTCGTTCACCAGAACCATATAAAGGTAAAGGTATCCGTTACGTTGGTGAATTCGTTCGCCGTAAAGAAGGTAAAACAGGTAAATAATGTTGAGTGGTTGATTTTCAACCACCAACCTATTTTCCAACTTTGTGCATAGCACACGATTTAAAACTAAAGAGGTGAAAACTGTGATTTCAAAACCAGATAAAAACAAACTCCGCCAAAAACGCCACCGTCGCGTTCGCGGAAAACTCTCTGGAACTGCTGATCGCCCACGTTTGAACGTATTCCGTTCTAATACAGGCATCTACGCTCAAGTGATTGATGACGTAGCGGGTGTAACGCTCGCAAGTGCTTCAACTCTTGACAAAGAAGTTTCAAAAGGAACTAAAACTGAACAAGCCGTTGCTGTCGGTAAACTCGTTGCAGAACGTGCAAACGCTAAAGGTATTTCAGAAGTGGTGTTCGACCGCGGTGGATATCTATATCACGGACGTGTGAAAGCTTTGGCTGATGCAGCTCGTGAAAACGGATTGAAATTCTAATAGGAGGACACTAGAAAATGGCATTTAAAGACAATGCAGTTGAATTAGAAGAACGCGTAGTTGCTGTCAACCGTGTTACAAAAGTTGTTAAAGGTGGACGTCGTCTTCGTTTCGCAGCTCTTGTTGTTGTTGGTGACCACAACGGTCGCGTAGGATTTGGTACTGGTAAAGCTCAAGAAGTTCCAGAAGCAATCCGTAAAGCAGTAGATGATGCTAAGAAAAACTTGATCGAAGTTCCTATGGTTGGAACAACAATCCCACACGAAGTTCTTTCAGAATTCGGTGGAGCTAAAGTATTGTTGAAACCTGCTGTAGAAGGTTCTGGAGTTGCCGCTGGTGGTGCAGTTCGTGCCGTTGTGGAATTGGCAGGTGTGGCAGATATTACATCTAAATCACTTGGTTCTAACACTCCAATCAACATTGTTCGTGCAACTGTTGAAGGTTTGAAACAATTGAAACGCGCTGAAGAAGTTGCTGCCCTTCGTGGTATTTCAGTTTCTGATTTGGCATAAGAAAGGGGATAAAATGGCTCAAATTAAAATTACTTTGACTAAGTCTCCAATCGGACGCATTCCATCACAACGTAAAACTGTTGTAGCACTTGGACTTGGCAAATTGAACAGCTCTGTTATTAAAGAAGACAACGCTGCTATCCGTGGTATGATCACAGCAGTATCTCACTTGGTAACAGTTGAAGAAGTAAACTAATGAATTTTTAGGGGATGTGCAGTATACCATCCCCTAAAACTAGATATAGTCATCTATGATGACGTCGTATAGGCGAGTTGATGGGGGAGACAACCTTTTCTCCCTTATCGGCGCTAGCATTTTACAAAAGAGGAGAAAATAAAAATGAAACTTCATGAATTGAAACCTGCAGAAGGTTCTCGTAAAGTACGTAACCGCGTTGGTCGTGGTACTTCATCAGGTAACGGTAAAACATCTGGTCGTGGTCAAAAAGGTCAAAAAGCTCGTAGCGGTGGCGGAGTTCGCCTTGGTTTTGAAGGTGGACAAACTCCATTGTTCCGTCGTCTTCCAAAACGTGGATTCACTAACATCAACGCTAAAGAATACGCAATTGTGAACCTTGACCAATTGAACGTCTTTGAAGATGGTGCTGAAGTAACTCCAGTTGTTCTTATCGAAGCAGGAATTGTTAAAGCTGAAAAATCAGGTATTAAAATTCTTGGTAACGGTGAGTTGACTAAGAAATTGACTGTGAAAGCAGCTAAATTCTCTAAATCAGCTGAAGAAGCTATCACTGCTAAAGGTGGTTCAGTAGAAGTCATCTAAGAGAGGTGACCTATGTTTTTTAAATTATTAAGAGAAGCTCTTAAAGTCAAGCAGGTTCGATCAAAAATTTTATTTACAATTTTTATCGTTTTGGTCTTTCGTATCGGGACTAGCATTACAGTTCCTGGTGTGAATGCTAATAGCTTGAATGCTTTAAGTGGATTATCCTTCTTAAACATGTTGAGCTTGGTGTCAGGAAATGCCATGAAAAACTTCTCAGTTTTTGCTCTTGGTGTTAGCCCCTACATTACGGCCTCTATCGTTGTCCAACTCTTGCAAATGGATATTTTACCCAAATTTGTAGAGTGGGGTAAACAAGGGGAAGTAGGTCGAAGAAAATTGAATCAAGCTACTCGTTATATTGCTCTAGTTCTCGCTTTTGTGCAATCTATCGGGATTACAGCTGGTTTTAATACTTTGGCTGGAGCTCAATTGTTGAAAACAGCTCTTACTCCACAAGTCTTTATCATGATTGGTATCATCTTAACAGCTGGTAGCATGATCGTGACTTGGTTGGGAGAGCAAATTACAGATAAGGGATACGGAAATGGTGTTTCTATGATTATCTTTGCCGGAATTGTTGCCTCAATTCCAGAGATGATTCAGGGCATCTATGTGGACTACTTTGTGAACGTTCCAAGTGACCGTATCAACTCATCTATTATTTTTGTTATCATTTTGATTATTACTGTATTGTTGATCATTTACTTTACAACTTATGTTCAACAAGCAGAATACAAAATTCCAATCCAATATACTAAGGTTGCACAAGGCGCTCCATCTAGCTCTTACCTTCCTTTGAAAGTAAACCCTGCTGGAGTTATCCCTGTTATCTTTGCAAGTTCGATTACTGCGGCGCCAGCAGCTATTCTACAGTTTTTAAGCGCTACAGGTCATGATTGGGCTTGGGTAAGAACAGCACAAGAAATGCTGGCAACAACTTCACCAACTGGTATTGCTATGTATGCTTTATTGATTATTCTCTTTACATTCTTCTATACGTTTGTACAGATTAATCCTGAAAAAGCGGCAGAAAACCTACAAAAGAGCGGTGCCTATATCCACGGAGTTCGTCCTGGTAAAGGTACAGAAGAATATATGTCTAAACTTCTTCGTCGTCTTGCAACTGTTGGTTCTCTCTTCCTTGGTGTGATTTCTATTTTACCGATTGTAGCAAAAGATGTTTTCGGACTTTCAGAGGCAGTTGCTTTTGGAGGAACTAGTCTTTTGATCATTATCTCTACAGGTATTGAAGGAATCAAACAATTGGAAGGTTACCTATTGAAACGTAAGTATGTTGGTTTCATGGATAGAACAGAATAAAAGTATTTACTGATACTCTTCGGAAATCAAATTCAAACCACGTCAGCTTCACCTTGCCGTACTCAAGTACAGCCTGCGGCTAGCTTTCTAGTTTGCTCTTTGATTTTCATTGAGTATGAATCAGTAAATGCTGAGGGAGTGGAGGTTTAACTCTAACATTTGTGAGAGTTTGGTCTCCCCTCTTCTATTTTGTTTTTAAATAGGGGTGAAAAGACTTTTTACTTCTATTTAAAAATAAAATAAGGAGATCAAATCATGAATCTTTTGATTATGGGCTTACCTGGTGCAGGTAAGGGAACTCAAGCAGCAAAAATCGTAGAACAATTCCATGTTGCACATATCTCAACTGGTGATATGTTCCGCGCTGCAATGGCAAATCAAACTGAAATGGGTGTTCTTGCTAAGTCATACATTGACAAGGGTGAATTGGTTCCTGACGAAGTTACAAATGGAATCGTAAAAGAACGTCTTTCACAAGATGATATTAAAGAAACAGGATTCTTGTTGGATGGTTACCCACGTACAATTGAACAAGCTCATGCCTTGGACAAAACATTGGCTGAACTTGGCATCGAACTAGAAGGTGTTATCAACATCGAAGTGAATCCAGACAGCCTCTTGGAACGTTTGAGTGGTCGTATCATCCACCGCGTAACTGGAGAAACTTTCCATAAGGTCTTTAACCCACCAGTTGACTATAAAGAAGAAGATTACTATCAACGTGAAGATGATAAGCCTGAGACAGTAAAACGTCGTTTGGATGTAAATATTGCTCAAGGGGAACCAATCATTGCTCACTACCGTGCCAAAGGTTTGGTTCATGACATCGAAGGTAATCAAGATATCAATGATGTCTTCTCAGATATCGAAAAAGTATTGACAAATTTGAAATAAAGCGTTTTTCACACTTGCAAAAATCCGCTACAAATGTTATACTGAGATAGTCTGACTTATAATTGTTGTCTCTGTGTCTAGAGGCATCGAATCGAAATTTATGGAGGTGCTTTTGCGTGGCAAAAGACGATGTGATTGAAGTTGAAGGCAAAGTAGTTGATACAATGCCGAATGCAATGTTTACGGTTGAACTTGAAAATGGACATCAGATTTTAGCAACAGTTTCTGGTAAAATTCGTAAAAACTATATTCGTATTTTAGCGGGAGATCGTGTTACTGTCGAAATGAGTCCATATGACTTGACACGTGGACGTATCACTTACCGCTTTAAATAATCGAAAAACTTGGAGGGATAAGAAATGAAAGTAAGACCATCGGTCAAACCAATTTGCGAATACTGTAAAGTTATTCGTCGTAATGGTCGTGTTATGGTAATTTGCCCAGCAAATCCAAAACACAAACAACGTCAAGGATAAGATAGAAAGGAGAAAACATGGCTCGTATTGCTGGAGTTGACATTCCAAATGACAAACGCGTAGTAATCTCATTGACTTATGTTTATGGTATCGGACTTGCAACATCTAAGAAAATTTTGGCTGCTGCTGGAATCTCAGAAGATGTTCGTGTACGTGATCTTACATCAGATCAAGAAGATGCTATCCGTCGTGAAGTGGATGCAATCAAAGTTGAAGGTGACCTTCGTCGTGAAGTAAACTTGAACATCAAACGTTTGATGGAAATCGGTTCATACCGTGGTATCCGTCACCGTCGTGGACTTCCTGTCCGTGGACAAAACACTAAAAACAACGCTCGCACTCGTAAAGGTAAAGCTGTTGCGATTGCTGGTAAGAAAAAATAATATAGGAGGTAAAAGTCTTGGCTAAACCAACACGTAAACGTCGTGTGAAAAAGAATATCGAATCTGGTATTGCTCATATTCACGCTACATTTAATAACACTATTGTTATGATTACTGATGTGCATGGTAATGCAATTGCTTGGTCATCAGCTGGTGCTCTTGGTTTCAAAGGTTCTCGTAAATCTACACCATTCGCTGCTCAAATGGCTTCTGAAGCTGCTGCTAAATCTGCACAAGAACACGGTCTTAAATCAGTTGAAGTTACTGTAAAAGGTCCAGGTTCTGGTCGTGAGTCAGCTATTCGTGCGCTTGCTGCCGCTGGTCTTGAAGTAACAGCAATTCGTGATGTGACTCCAGTGCCACACAATGGTGCTCGTCCTCCAAAACGTCGCCGTGTATAATCATCGCATTACACTGCTTTTCGTTTAAGAGGGAGTAACTAAATGATCGAGTTTGAAAAACCAAATATAACAAAAATTGATGAAAATAAAGATTATGGCAAGTTTGTAATCGAACCACTTGAACGTGGCTACGGTACAACTCTTGGTAACTCTCTTCGTCGTGTACTTCTAGCTTCTCTACCAGGAGCAGCTGTGACATCTATCAACATTGATGGTGTGTTACATGAGTTTGACACAGTTCCAGGTGTTCGTGAAGACGTGATGCAAATCATTCTGAACATTAAAGGAATTGCAGTGAAATCGTACGTTGAAGACGAAAAAATCATCGAACTGGATGTTGAAGGTCCTGCTGAAGTAACAGCTGGTGACATTTTAACAGATAGCGATATTGAAATTGTAGATCCAGATCATTATCTCTTTACAATCGGTGAAGGTTCTTCGCTAAAAGCGACTATGACTGTTAACAGTGGTCGTGGATATGTACCTGCTGATGAAAATAAAAAAGATAATGCACCAGTTGGAACACTTGCTGTAGATTCTATTTATACACCAGTTACAAAAGTCAACTATCAAGTGGAACCTGCTCGTGTAGGTAGCAATGATGGATTTGACAAATTAACCCTTGAAATCTTGACAAATGGAACAATTATTCCAGAAGATGCTTTAGGGCTTTCAGCACGTATCTTGACAGAACATCTTGATTTGTTTACAAATCTTACTGAGATTGCTAAGTCAACTGAAGTGATGAAAGAAGCTGATACTGAATCTGACGACCGTATTTTGGATCGTACGATTGAGGAACTGGACTTGTCTGTGCGTTCATACAACTGTTTGAAACGTGCCGGTATCAATACTGTGCATGATTTGACAGAAAAATCTGAAGCAGAGATGATGAAAGTACGAAATCTTGGACGCAAGAGTTTGGAAGAAGTGAAACTCAAACTCATTGATTTGGGTCTTGGATTAAAAGATAAATAAAGGAGGAATACATGGCTTACCGTAAACTAGGACGCACTAGCTCACAACGTAAAGCAATGCTTCGCGATTTGACAACTGACCTTTTGATCAACGAATCAATTGTGACAACTGAAGCTCGTGCTAAAGAAATCCGTAAAACTGTTGAAAAAATGATTACTCTAGGTAAACGTGGTGATTTGCATGCACGTCGTCAAGCAGCTGCTTTCGTACGTAATGAAATCGCATCTGAAAACTATGATGAAGCAACTGATAAGTACACTTCTACTACAGCACTTCAAAAATTGTTCTCAGAAATTGCACCTCGTTATGCTGAACGTAACGGTGGATACACTCGTATCCTTAAAACTGAACCACGTCGTGGTGATGCAGCGCCAATGGCGATCATCGAATTAGTATAAAATCATCAATTTTGTTGAGTGTTATGATGATGGAGTCTTGTGCTCTTAGTCTAGCTCTGGTCTACCGCTAGGATTTCGGTCCTAGCGGGAACACTCATCATAAGTTGGGATAGTAGACGCTTGTTTACGAAATTGTTTTTTTCTTAAGAACAACTTCGTAAGCAGGCGTTTTTGAGTATTTTAGTTAGAATTATGCTATACTATTTGAAAAGAATCCTGTTTAATGTTCAGGTTTCCTATTAAAAGAAGAATTGGAGTTTGCTTATGAAAGCGATTATAACTGTTGTTGGTAAAGATAAATCTGGAATTGTTGCAGGTGTTTCTGGTAAAATTGCAGAATTGGGTTTGAATATTGATGATATCTCTCAAACTGTCTTGGATGAATATTTCACGATGATGGCTGTCGTCTCTAGTGATGAAAAGCAGGATTTTACTTATCTGCGAAATGAGTTTGAAACTTTTGGGCAAACTTTGAATGTGAAAATCAATATTCAGAGTGCAGCGATTTTCGAAGCTATGTATAATATCTAGGAGGTTATCATGGATATTAGACAAGTTACTGAAACCATCGCTATGATTGAGGAGCAAAACTTCGATATTAGAACCATTACCATGGGGATTTCCCTTTTGGACTGTATCGATCCAGATATTAATCGTGCTGCGGAGAAAATTTATCAAAAGATTACGAGCAAGGCAGCTAATTTAGTGACTGTTGGTGACGAAATTGCAGCTGAGTTGGGAATTCCTATCGTTAATAAGCGCGTATCGGTGACTCCTATTTCTCTGATAGGGGCAGCGACAGATGCGACGGACTACGTGGTTCTGGCAAAAGCGCTTGATAAGGCTGCGAAAGAGATTGGAGTGGACTTTATTGGTGGTTTTTCTGCCTTGGTACAGAAGGGTTATCAAAAGGGAGATGAGATTCTCATCAATTCTATTCCTCGTGCTTTGGCTGAAACGGATAAGGTTTGCGCGTCAGTCAATATCGGTTCAACCAAGTCTGGTATTAATATGACGGCTGTGGCAGATATGGGACGTATTATCAAGGAAACGGCAAATCTTTCTGATATGGGAGCGGCCAAGTTGGTTGTATTTGCTAATGCTGTTGAGGACAATCCATTTATGGCGGGTGCCTTCCATGGTGTTGGGGAGGCAGATGTTATCATCAATGTCGGCGTTTCTGGTCCTGGTGTGGTGAAACGTGCCTTGGAAAAAGTTCGTGGACAGAGCTTTGATGTAGTAGCCGAAACTGTTAAGAAGACTGCCTTCAAGATCACTCGTATCGGTCAATTGGTTGGTCAGATGGCTAGTGAGAGACTGGGTGTGGAGTTTGGTATTGTAGACTTGAGTTTGGCACCAACACCTGCTGTTGGAGATTCTGTAGCACGTGTCCTTGAGGAAATGGGGCTAGAGACAGTTGGTACGCATGGAACGACGGCTGCCTTGGCCCTCTTGAACGACCAAGTTAAGAAGGGAGGAGTTATGGCCTGCAACCAAGTTGGAGGTTTGTCTGGTGCCTTTATCCCTGTTTCTGAGGATGAGGGGATGATTGCTGCAGTGCAAAATGGCTCTCTTAATTTGGAAAAACTAGAAGCCATGACGGCTATCTGTTCCGTTGGTTTGGATATGATTGCCATCCCAGAAGATACTCCTGCTGAAACCATTGCGGCTATGATTGCAGATGAAGCTGCAATTGGTGTTATTAATATGAAAACAACAGCTGTTCGTATCATTCCTAAAGGAAAAGAAGGAGACATGATTGAGTTTGGTGGTCTATTAGGTACTGCACCCGTTATGAAGGTCAATGGGGCTTCGTCTGTCGATTTCATCTCTCGTGGAGGACAAATTCCAGCACCAATTCATAGCTTTAAAAATTAAGAAAATAGGAGAAATTGATGAAAAAAGAAATGAAACATGCTTTAGTAGCTTTAGGACTGTCGACTTTACTAGTCCCAACTTTTGCCAGTCAAGTAGTTTATGCGCAGGAAGAAAGCCATGAAACTACTACTAGTGTGAGCCCAGAAGAGGTTAGGAAAAAAATCGAGGAAACTAAAAACGATTTACAAAATTTTAAAGAGCAAGTAAAACATCGTCTCTTTGAACAGATTGATAAAGAAAAGTGGGACACAATCTCTTTTTCTCAGAATGATGTAGATTCTATTAAGAACGAGATTCAAGAAGTACTTAACAATAATTTGAGAAGTTTTATAGAAAATTTAGAAGAAAGAGGAAATTCTGAGATGGGAAATCCTCGATTTCTAGAGTATTTTTTAGCTAGCATACCTGAAAGTGCAACTAGATTTAAAGAAAGTCATTCAGAAAGAAGTTTTGAAATAGATAGACGATTAAAGTATAGTATTACCGAAATTGCTATATTGAAGAAAAGGGATATTCTCATTTCACAGATTAAGAAAAATCCATATTATACCAACTCTGAAAGTGAAGAAATGATATCCCGTGTTTCTTATTTTTATGGAAATTCTCATAATTCGGGGATAGATATTAGTAATGATAAGTATTTATCATTAGATAATAATAAAGACGATATAAATGCTTATATTAAGAAAGTAGCTTTATTCTTATCTAATAATCATCATTCAATTTCAATAATACCTACTGAAAAGAATATCCGAGAAATTAATGCTGTTGCTTTTATGGAGAAGACAGCTATTAGTAATGATGATACACTTTCGAAATCAGATAAGATTTCTATGTTTAGTAAGATTGATGATATAGTAGAAGAAGCTGTTAGAAAGATAAAAACAGAAGCGTATATACGTGAGGATGGTAATTACAAAAATAGTAGAATGTTATCTCCTGAAGAGTTATCTGTCTTTACTAAGCGTATCGAAGATGTTTACCAAGGAAAAGCTAAGCCTAAGGTTACGAAAGAAGAGGCCATTCAAGCAGTTTCTACTGGGACTTCAACCTCAGCTTCAACTTCATCTCAAGTTACCGTTACTGCTGTTGGAGAGACTAAGAAAAATCATCAAGTAAGTAACTGGTTTAAAGAGTCTGGTAAATGGTACTACAATGACCTTTCTGGCAATCTTGTAAGAAACCGTTGGGTAGGCCGTTATTATCTAAAAGCAGATGCTTCAATGGCTGCGAGTGAATGGATTTATGATGAAGATTATAAGAGCTGGTTTTATGTCGATTCAACTGGTAGTTATGTAGAGAAAGCTTGGCAGGGAGAATATTACCTAAAACGTGGCGGTTACATGGCTAAGAGTGAGTGGGTATTTGATTCTCAGTATGATAGTTGGTATTATCTGAACCAAGACGGCAAGTGCGCTCGTAACCAATGGATTAAGGATGGAGATAAGTGGTATTACTTGTTAGCTGATGGGAAATTGGCAAAAAACATGACTATTAACGGTTATAAAGTAAATGAAAAAGGTGAATGGGTATAATTTTTTAAGTTCTATTTAAGGTTAGCTGTGTATACTATAATCATTAAATAAAGACCTCCTAATATTATTTGAAACAGATAACACTGATTTAGTTTGAATTTGATTTTCATCTAATATCTTTATTTAATAGAACTCCTAAACTTTTTCATAATAATCTCCTGCAAAAGTCACCTGTATGGGTGGCTTTTGTTTTATCATCCATGATATAATAGAGACAAACGGAGGACGGAAAATGGTAAAAGTACGATTGTATTTGGTACGTCATGGTAAGACCATGTTTAACACGATTGGTCGCGCGCAAGGTTGGAGCGATACTCCCTTAACAGCTGAAGGTGAGCGAGGGATTCAAGAATTAGGAATCGGTTTGTGCGAATCTGGTCTACAGTTTGAGCGTGCTTATTCGAGTGATTCTGGTCGCACCATTCAGACAATGGGAATTATCCTTGATGAACTTGGCTTGCAGGGAAAAATCCCTTATCGCATGGACAAGCGTATCAGAGAATGGTGTTTCGGTAGTTTTGACGGAGCTTACGATGGCGATCTTTTCATGGGCATTATTCCTCGTATCTTTAATGTGGACCATGTTCACCAATTATCTTATGCTGAACTGGCTGAGGGTTTGGTAGAAGTTGATACAGCTGGTTGGGCTGAAGGCTGGGAAAAACTCAGTGGTCGAATCAAGGAAGGTTTTGAAGCGATTGCCAAAGAAATGGAAGAGCAAGGTGGAGGCAACGCCCTTGTTGTCAGCCACGGAATGACCATTGGTACTATTGTTTATTTGATTAATGGCATGCATCCGCATGGTCTCGATAATGGTAGCGTGACGATCCTTGAATATGAGGACGGGCAGTTTAGCGTTGAAGTTGTTGGTGACCGTAGTTACCGAGAATTAGGGCGTGAGAAGATGGAAGAACCCTCTATTTAATCAGTCTAGGTTTACTTGCTATGAACTAGGGATTTGATAGGAATAACAAGATAAGAAAAAACAGCCGAGAGTAATTCTTTCGGCTGTTTTTGATGGGGAAAACTAAAGTGTAATGCTGTTGCTTTTAGAGATTTTCATAAACAAGAGCAAGGAACCTACTGTTAGAACAGTCAGGATAGTTGACAAGGCTGCGGCTACACCGTAATTTCCTCTGAGAACCTCTGTATAAATAGCTACAGTCATTGTTCTTGTTTTGACATTGTAGAGGAGTATAGAAGTAGAGAGTTCTGAAATCATTGTGACCCAAGATAGGATGGCTCCAGAAATAATACCAGATAGCATCATTGGAGTTGTAATCTTGGCAAAGGTATTGAGACGACTACTTCCTAAGCTCTCAGCGGCTTCTTCAATACTTGGGGCTATTTGTTGCAAACTAGCAACAGATGAGCGAATAGTATAAGGTAATCTTCTGACAGATAGAGACATAATCAAGATGAAAGCTGTCCCTGTAATCATAAGAAATCCACTTCCAAATAGACCAGTATTGAAGGAAGAAATGAAGGCAATCCCTAGAACGGTTCCTGGTACAATATAAGGAACCATACTGAGGCTGTCAATTAAGTTTGTAAACAAATTCCGTTTTCTAACGGCTAGGTAGGAGATAAATGTTGCGAATAGGACAACTAGAACTAAGGCAATCAAAGGGATACGAATGGTATTGAAAATAGCAGATCCCATACGATTGAAAGCTACCTTGTAACTGTTTAGAGAATAACCTTTGACAAATACCATACCTGATGTTTTTAGGAAAGAAGTATAAATCAAGTAGACTTGAGGTAGAACAGAGAACAAGATAATTCCGTAGACTGTTGCATAAATGGCAGCCATTTTTCCTTTTGTAGTTTTTTTAGGCTCAATTGGATGGAGCGAATTCATGCTGAAACTGTAGCGGTTTGAAATGTATTTTTGGATAAGGAAAATCGCCAAGGCAATGATAATCGCCATAACTGCTAAAGCAGATGCAAAGGCAGAATTTCCTCCAACCTCGCTAATAAATTGGGTATAAATCAGGACAGGGAAAGTCCGATATCCTTCACCAATCAACATAGGCGTTCCAAAGTCTGAGAATGCCCTCATAAATACAAGCAGGGCAGCAGCCAGTAAGGTTGGAACTAGGAGAGGTAAAATAACCGTTACGATACGCTTAAATCCGAAGGAACCCATGCTTTCAGCGGCTTCAAGTAGAGAATTGTCAATACTTTTCATTGTCCCAGCAACGTATAGAAATACCAGTGGGAATAGTTGCAGTGTAAAGACAAGTACAATTCCTTTGAATCCATAAATATCGATAGCTGGAAGATGAAAGGTATTTGTCAGGAATTTTGTGATGACCCCATTTCGTCCTAGCAAGAGAATCCAGGAGTAGGCTCCCACGAAAGGAGCTGACATGGAAGCAATGATAATCAATATTTGTAGAAATTTCTTTCCCTTGAAGTCATACATGGAAAAGAGGTAAGCTAATAAGGTTCCTACAACCAAGGAAGTGACAGTAGCGGTAATTGAAACCTTGAAACTGTTGACGAGTGTCTCAGAGTAGTAGGCTTTACTAAAGAAAGTGACGAAATTAGCTAGTGAGAATTGTCCTTCATGTATGAGTGCTTGCTTGAGCACGGTAACGATAGGATAAACGAGAAAGACAAGATAGGTAAGAAAGATGAAGAAAGAGGAGACTGTCCAAATATTTAGTTTTTTACGTTCCATGGTTGACTCCTTTTATCAGGTTTTGAGAACCATCTGCAGAAAAGACGTTTAATTTTTGAGTATTGATTCGTAGACGAATACGATCGCCTTTTTGTAGATCTTCTTCAAAAGTTGATTCTTCGCTAACCTGAATTTTTGAGGCAAAACCTGTCTCAATGAAATACTCCGTATTTAGTCCAAGATAGACGCTATCGCTAATAGTTCCTTCAATATCTCCAGATTCATCTTTGATAAACTCTTCAGGACGAATGCTTACATGAATAGCTTGTGCCTCAGCCTGATCAAGGGCTGGTATTCGAAGGGCATAGCCATCTGAAAAGACGATATAAGCGCCGTCGCTCCGTTTTTCAAGATTGGCAGGGATAATATTTGTTCGTCCGATAAAGGTTGCTACAAACTCATTAGCTGGTTTATGATAGAGTTCTTTTGGTCGGCCGATTTGTTGGATCACCCCATCTTTCATAACAGCAATTTGGTCTGAAATCGCCATGGCTTCTTCTTGGTCGTGGGTCACATAGACGGTTGTAATTCCCACTTCGTGTTGGATTTCTCGAATGGCTTGACGCATATCCAAGCGAAGTTTGGCATCTAGGTTACTAAGTGGCTCGTCCATGAGGAGAACACTTGGATTAACAGCTAAGGCGCGTGCCAAGGCGACACGTTGTTGTTGTCCACCACTAAGTTTATCGGGCTTCCGATCCGCATATTGAGCAATTTGCATGAGTTCAAGATATTTATTGGTTTGTTGGATTAATTCTTCTTTTGGAACCTTCTTTTGCTTGAGACCAAAAGCGACATTATCTCGGACAGTCAAATGTGGGAAAATAGCGTAGTTTTGGAACACCATCCCGATATTGCGTTTGCTGGGTTCCATATTATTGATTTTTGTATCATCGAAGTAGAATTCTCCGCCTTCGATACTGTTGAAACCTGCAATCATACGAAGAAGGGTCGTTTTCCCACAACCTGAAGGACCAAGGATGGTAAAGAGACTTCCTTTTGGAATTGTAATGTTCAAATTCTCAATAACAGGGACATCGTGATAGATTTTTTTGGCGTTAATAATTTTGATCTCACTCATAGTGAACCTCTTTTACTGTTTAGATTGGATATCTGTAAAAATGTCATTGTATTTTTTAAGAATAGCAGATTTATTTTTAATGACATAATCTGAATCTTCGGTGGCAATCTTGATTTCTGTCATGGCCTTCATATTTTTATTGGTTTTAGCATTTTTACGAATAGGTCTGATTGTAGTTTCAGTTCCTAGCTTATCTTGGATTTCTTGAGAAAGGATGAAATCGATAAATTTCTTAGCGTTTTCCATGTGTTTGGCATTTTTGACGATGGCCGCGTTACCAGGTAAAAAGACGGTTCCTTCTTTTGGATAAATGACTTTTACATCAACTCCGTCGTTTAAAAGTTTTAAGGCAGGATCTTCATAGGTGAGCCCTACAGCCATTTCCCCATCGGCGACAGCTTTGTAAACATTTGAAGAGCTAGATGCAATTTTTCCATCTACTAGGGTAAATAGATTTTTCACATAGGTCCAAGCTTGTTCATTTTCGTATCCACCTTGGTCTACAAGCATGTTTGTTAGTTGTGCAAAGGCGCTAGAAGCGTTACTAGGATCAGCAGTAGCGATTTTTCCTTTTAATTTAGGATTGAGTAGATCATTGTAGCCTTCAATTTTAATATCTTTTGTAAGGGCTGAATTGGCAATGATAACACTGACATCCAGTGTGTAAGGTGTGTAGAATCCTGTTTTATTTTGATATTCAGGGCTTATCTGGTCGTTTTCTTGGGAAATATAAGGTTCAAAAAGTTTTTCGTTAGTAGAGAAGAGAGCGTAGGAGCCTCCGAAAATGACATCGGCTACAGGTGATTCTTTTTCGGCCTCAGCTTTTTTGAACAATTCACCCGTGCTGGCTTGTACTAAATCAACCTTAATACCATATTTTTCTTCGAAGGCAGGGATTGTCTCTTCGATAAGGTCTTCAGGGTTAGGCGAGTAGATAACCAAAGCATTATCCGAATCTGTTTCAGTGTTAGTTTCCGCTTCTGTTGTTGAAGAACATCCTGATAACGTAAGAAATATCCATCCACAAGAGAGAAAGAATAGTAATTTTTTCATAAGAATCTCCTTTTTTACGAACATTTTCACTCCGCGATTTGATTAACATTTATAATTTGCAGAGTTCTATAGGATATAATAAAAACCTTAAAAAAATCTAAAACGAGAAATATGAGTTAAAGAGGCTAGGGGGAAGAAAATGGAAGAGACAAATAATCGATATAAGTTAGCTCCAAGTGTGAGCTAATTTTTTATAATGCTACATAAGCTGGATTTGCGATTCAGTATTTCTTGCCATTCAAGCCCTAAAGAACATTTCTCGTCTTTCAAATTCCCTCAAAAATGGTATAATAGTAACATCACAAAATTGGAGAGAGACCATGAGTTTTTACAATCATAAAGAAATTGAGCCTAAGTGGCAGGGCTACTGGGCAGAACATCATACATTTAAGACTGGAACAGATGCCTCAAAACCGAAGTTTTATGCTCTTGACATGTTCCCTTATCCATCTGGGGCAGGTTTGCACGTAGGACACCCAGAAGGCTATACTGCAACAGATATTCTCAGCCGTTACAAACGTGCGCAAGGATACAACGTCCTTCACCCAATGGGTTGGGATGCTTTTGGTTTGCCTGCAGAGCAATACGCTATGGATACTGGTAATGACCCAGCAGAATTTACAGCGGAAAACATTGCTAACTTTAAACGTCAAATCAATGCGCTTGGATTTTCTTATGACTGGGATCGTGAAGTTAACACAACAGATCCAAATTACTACAAGTGGACACAATGGATTTTCACTAAGCTTTACGAAAAGGGCTTGGCCTATGAAGCGGAAGTGCCAGTAAACTGGGTTGAGGAATTGGGAACAGCTATCGCAAACGAAGAAGTTCTTCCTGATGGAACTTCTGAGCGTGGTGGCTATCCCGTTGTCCGCAAACCGATGCGTCAATGGATGCTTAAAATCACGGCCTATGCAGAGCGTCTGCTTAATGACTTGGATGAGTTGGATTGGCCAGAGTCTATCAAGGACATGCAACGTAACTGGATTGGTAAATCAACTGGTGCCAATGTAACCTTCAAAATTAAGGGAACAGACAAGGAATTCACAGTCTTTACCACTCGTCCTGACACCCTTTTCGGTGCGACTTTCACTGTCTTGGCTCCTGAGCATGACTTGGTTGATGCGATTACAAGCCCAGAGCAAGCAGAGGCTGTAGCAGACTACAAACACCAAGCTAGTCTCAAGTCTGACTTGGCTCGTACAGATCTTGCTAAGGAAAAAACAGGAGTTTGGACTGGTGCTTATGCCATCAACCCTGTAAACGGCAAGGAAATTCCAATCTGGATTGCAGACTATGTTCTTGCTAGTTATGGAACAGGTGCGGTAATGGCTGTACCTGCTCATGACCAACGTGACTGGGAATTTGCCAACCAATTTGACCTTCCAATCGTAGAAGTACTTGAAGGTGGAAGCGTAGCAGAAGCTGCCTACACAGAAGATGGACTTCATGTCAATTCAGACTTCCTAGATGGATTGAACAAAGAAGACGCTATTGCTAAGATTGTGGCTTGGTTGGAAGAAAAAGGATGTGGTCAGGAGAAAGTTACCTACCGTCTCCGTGACTGGCTCTTTAGCCGTCAACGTTACTGGGGTGAACCAATTCCAATCATTCATTGGGAAGATGGAACTTCAACAGCTGTCCCTGAAAGTGAATTGCCACTTGTCTTGCCTGTAACCAAGGACATCCGCCCTTCAGGTACAGGGGAGAGTCCATTGGCTAACTTGACAGACTGGCTTGAAGTGACGCGTGAAGATGGTGTCAAGGGTCGTCGTGAAACCAACACCATGCCACAATGGGCAGGTTCAAGCTGGTACTACCTCCGCTATATTGACCCACACAATACTGAGAAATTGGCTGATGAGGATCTTCTCAAACAATGGTTGCCAGTAGATATCTACGTGGGTGGTGCAGAGCATGCTGTACTTCACTTGCTCTACGCTCGTTTCTGGCATAAATTCCTCTATGACCTCGGTGTTGTTCCAACTAAGGAACCATTCCAAAAACTCTTTAACCAAGGGATGATTTTGGGAACCAGCTACCGTGACCACCGTGGGGCTCTTGTGGCAACCGACAAGGTTGAAAAACGTGACGGTTCTTTCTTCCATGTGGAAACAGGAGAAGAATTGGAACAAGCGCCAGCCAAGATGTCTAAGTCCCTCAAGAACGTTGTTAACCCAGACGATGTGGTAGAACAATACGGTGCCGATACCCTTCGTGTTTATGAAATGTTTATGGGGCCGCTTGATGCTTCAATCGCTTGGTCAGAAGAAGGTCTGGAAGGAAGTCGTAAGTTCCTTGACCGTGTTTACCGTTTGATTACAAGCAAGGAAATGGTTGCAGAAAACAATAGCTCTCTCGACAAGATTTATAACGAAACCGTTAAAGCTGTCACAGAGCAAATCGAATCTCTCAAATTTAACACAGCAATTGCCCAACTTATGGTCTTTGTCAACGCTGCCAACAAGGAAGACAAGCTCTATGTGGACTATGCCAAAGGCTTTATCCAATTGATTGCACCATTTGCACCTCACTTGGCAGAAGAACTTTGGCAAACTGTTGCAGCAACAGGTGAGTCAATCTCTTACGTGGCTTGGCCAACATGGGACGAAAGCAAACTAGTTGAAGACGAAATCGAAGTCGTCGTCCAAATCAAAGGTAAAGTCCGTGCTAAACTCATGGTAGCCAAAGACCTATCACGTGAAGAATTACAAGAAATCGCTTTAGCGGATGAAAAAGTCAAAGCAGAAATTGACGGTAAGGACATCGTGAAAGTGATTGCGGTACCGAATAAATTAGTTAACATTGTTGTGAAATAAGATAGGAATCCTTCAGAGTAGAATCTGGAGGATTTTTTATTTGACAGGAAGTTTCTATTTTGTTAATAT